>JAFTII010000004.1 GCA_017457005.1 Alphaproteobacteria bacterium
AGTATCACAACCTAAATCTGTACTATTATCAACACGATTACGACAATTATCCGCATAACATTTTTGACATTTGGACGAGCAATCTGAAAAATAACTCTCACATCCGTAATCACAAGGCTCTACACTGGTACGATTATGACAATTATCAGTATAACATTCTTTACATTCTGTCGGACAACCTTCAGCCTCAAAAGTAGTCTTACAACCATAAGGACAATTAGTTACTCCCTCTACGGTGTCACAAGCATCAATACATTCTTTATAGTGAACTGTTCCGTCATTACATTCATCTCCAGATGGTGCTTTAGTTCCTGAACAATTATTTGAAGTATATGGATATTTATCAAGCTTGCATTTACAATTACTATAGCAATAACCGACCCAAGGGTAATTTCCCATCAAGTCGCAAGTCATATCGCCTTTTTGTGCAGTATCAAGCCAACCGTTCGGACAACCTCGCTCATTATTAACAACCCCATCTTTAGGATTATCTTCTAAACCATTAGAGCGATTAGTGTTGTCTCCCAAAAAATCAGGCAACCAATAAACTTTGGCAGCCCCTGAACTTGCCATCAGAATATAACCGACTGTAGCAAGCAAGCAGATAAACTTCCGCATTGCTTTGACTCCTATAAAACCTGTGTACCAATTTCAGGATACCAAAAATGATGAATGCTGTCAATGCAGAAAGTTAAATCAAGGTTTTAGAAAACAAGAAACAAATATTAATATTGCAAAGCAAAACCCAGCAATTTAAGCCGGTATAGATATATAAAAAGAAAATTTTTATTGATTTAGAAAACAGCTGATGAATAAGAACAACTCCTTACCCACGATATAGACTATCAGCAAATATTCAAGAGGGCAAGAAATATTTGTTAGTTAAGCCAAAAAGTAAGATAAATTTAATTGAATATTTAGAAAGTGATGTATAAGCTCAACCCATAACTTAGATTCTCAATCAAGGGGATTCTTGATTGAGCTGTTATAATTTTTATGAACTTTTATTGGATTAATATTTTAAGGAATCAGATATGATAAACTTAAGGAAACTCGGATATATGGCTCTGTCTGTACTAACGAGTATATTGTTTTCTGCTAATGCTATGGCTTCAGAAATTGATCTGAAAGTTCCTTCTTTAGATATTGCGTATAATATCTTCGGATGGAATGTCACCGGTTCAGAGTTGTTGCTATACGGCATGGGTATATGTATCTTGGGAATGGCATTTGGCGTGTGCGAATTTTTGAACATCAAAAAATTGCCGGCACATCAATTAATGCTCAATGTCTCTAACACAATTTACGAAACATGCAAAACCTATATGAAACAACAAGCTAAATTATTAGTAATTTTAGAGTTGTTTATTGCAGTTTGTATTTTTTATTATTTCTTTTATCTGAATGCTACACCGTTATCTAAAGTGTTGACGATTCTTATGTGGTCAATATTCGGTATTTTAGGTTCTTATTGTGTGGCATGGTTTGGTATGAGGATTAATACTTATGCCAATTCACGCACGGCATTTTTATCACTTAAAGGCAAACCTTATCCGGTTATGAGCTTGCCGCTCAAATCCGGAATGTCTATCGGTGTGTTGCTGATTTGTGTGGAATTGATAATGATGATTGCGATTTTGCTTTTTGTACCTAAGGATAGTGCCGGAGCATGTTTTGTCGGATTCGCTATCGGAGAATCATTAGGTGCGGCAGCATTACGTATTTGCGGTGGTATTTTTACCAAAATTGCCGATATCGGCGCAGATTTAATGAAAATTATTTTCAAAATTGATGAAGATGATGCACGCAACCCTGGTGTTATTGCAGATTGTACCGGTGATAATGCCGGCGATTCTGTCGGTCCTACTGCTGATGGATTTGAAACTTATGGTGTAACAGGCGTTGCCTTAATCAGCTTTATCGTATTGGGTGCCGGAATGATGTATGCACCTAATGGCGATTTGGTATTAATGAACAACGGCATTGACTTCCAAGCACGTTTAATTGTTTGGATTTTTGCAATGCGTGTTCTGATGATTTTGACCTCTATGATTTCATATTGGTTAAATTCTAAAGTATCATGCTGGTTATTTGGTAAAAAAGCCGCATTTAATTTTGAGACCCCGTTAACATCACTGATTTGGTTAACTTCAATTGTATCCATTTTGGTAACTTTTGGCGTGTCTTACATTATGTTAGACGGATTTGGCGATATTTGGTGGAAGTTATCGGTTATCATTTCTTGTGGTACATTAGCTGCCGCTCTGATACCGGAATTCACTAAAATATTTACTTCATCCAAATCTAAACACGTGGAAGAAGTTGTTAATGCCAGTCGTGAGGCCGGAGCTTCATTAAATATTATTTCCGGTATGGTTGCCGGTAATTTTTCGGCTTTTTGGCAAGGTTTGGTAATGGTTGGCTTAATGGCTGTAGCATTCTTTACTGCTCGTAACGGTCTTGATGCTTATATGGTATATCCGAGTGTCTTTGCTTTTGGCTTGGTTGCATTTGGTATGCTTGGTATGGGACCAGTTACTATTGCCGTAGATTCTTACGGTCCGGTAACGGATAATGCTCAATCAGTATTTGAGTTATCACAAATAGAAAGCCAAAAAGGTATTGCGAAAGAGATTGAGAAAGAATACGGTTTCAAACCGGACTTTGCAAAAGGCAAACATTTCTTAGAAGAAAATGATAGTGCCGGTAATACCTTTAAAGCAACTGCAAAACCGGTATTAATCGGAACCGCCGTAATTGGTGCGACTACGATGATCTTCTCCATTATTTTGTTGTTGAACTTGCAACTCAATTTATTGGCTCCGGAAGTTTTGTTCGGAATAATCTTAGGTGGTGCAGTTATCTTTTGGTTTTCCGGTGCATCTATGCAGGCGGTTTCTACCGGAGCATATCGTGCCGTAAACTATATCAAACAGCATATTAAGCTTAATACTGCAAAAGCTGCTTCTATTGAAGATTCTAAAAAAGTGGTACAAATTTGTACTTTGTACGCACAAAAAGGAATGTTCAATATCTTTATTGTGATTTTCTCATTTACAATAGCGTTTGCATGCTTTGATGCTAATTTGTTTGCCAGCTATCTGATATCCATTGCGGTGTTTGGTTTGTTCCAAGCACTATATATGGCAAATGCAGGTGGTGCATGGGATAATGCCAAGAAGGTTGTTGAGGTTGATCTTAATGAAAAAGGCACTCCTTTACATGATGCCTCCGTTGTCGGAGATACTGTAGGGGATCCTTATAAAGATACCTCTTCAGTAGCATTAAACCCGATTATTAAGTTTACAACATTATTTGGGTTGTTGGCTGTTGAAATGGCGGTATCCGCACCTCGTTGTGTGGCAATCGGTCTAGGTATTGCATTCTTCCTGTTAGGATTACTGTTTGTATGGCGGTCGTTCTATCGGATGCGTATAGAAAAACTCTAAACGTGATGCAGCTAAAAAAGGAAAGGTCTTTCGGCCTTTCCTTTTTTCTTGCAATTTATCTGATTTATGATAGATAAAAAATAATTACCGTATTATTGTTTAATCTCAAATTTTTGTGTTTATGAAAAATTTATTATTAATTTTCACTGTAATATCTGTTCTTATTTGCAGTGGTTGTTCAACAAGTTTTGTTGAAGTTCCTTCTCATGACCAATTACTTTATGCTATTCAAAAAGTGGACGGCAAAGAGCAATGGGGAGTTGTATTTAAGAAAGATACAAAAATCTCATCGGCTCAAAACGGACGATTACATGGTAGTATTACTACAGAATATATCGGATACCCGTTTGCTTACAGCGGAATAGCTTGCAAGTATGATTCTATTACTATAGAAGAGGTCGGCCCTAAAGAAATGTTTGTCTGTGTAAAAGATGGTAACAAGTATTATTACAACATGGATACTAATTGGTACGCAGATGAAAATCCGGTTACAAAAGTAGAATACGTCGGCAGTGGTAAAGGATTATGTATGGGTAATACTCATGAATACAAATTTTATACTGCAAACGGAGTGTATTCAACAACCAAAGGCCCGTACGAAGATATAAATGTCGGTTATTTCGGATACAGCATTAAAGAAAACGGGAAGTGGGGTTTTTATTACGGACGTCACGATATTGAAAACTCCAAAGATGAACGCTATGTGCAAATTCTTCCTTGTGAATATGATGAAATTATAGAAGGATTTTGCAGCAGTGAGTTCACAACTTATGTTTTTGCTCGTACCGGCAACAAGTGGCAAACATTTAATAATCACGGAAAACCTGTTAAGATGGGAATCGCCACCGTTAATAGAGCAATACAGTGGAAAAATCAAAAAAAGAAAGACAGTAAAACTTTCTATTTCTAAAAACAAACGGCTGCACAACACAATCTGCAGCCGTTTGTTTTTTAGAAAAAATAAAAAAAATGTAACACTTTATAAGTAATTTTTATGTTATAATGTCTTAACAAGCCCAAACAATGGCTCTAATCTCCTAAAAACAGGATATATAGCAATGCTCAAAAAGCTAAATATATTAGGGATTATAATGCTGACTGCAACATTTTTATGTATGGCGGCACCGTCAGTATATGCCGCTTATGATCCGTCTAATATTGAAGAAATGTCTGTTGCTAAGTTTTGGAGAGCGGTAAACGGGTATGATGCAGAAGTAGATGAAGAAAAAGAATACCTTATTTGTGGCGGAAACGTCTGTGATACTGAAACTCAAGAATGTCTGGTGTTAGTATCAGAAAGAGAAGAAGTTGCTACTAAAATAGCCAAAATATTAGATAAAATAGGATCTTTCGGTATAGAATTTTTACCGACTATAGGAGATGTCATCATTTGGGTAAGAGGAGAAGGCAAAGTATATTCCTATGAATATAAATGTGTTATGTCTTCAGGAAATGAAATCAGCCAATTAACGTCTCAAGGTTGGAAGGTTGCTACGGAAGGAGGTTTTGTTCAAAAACAAAAAATCAGAACCGAAGGCGCAGTCTTTAAAGGTACCCAAAAAGAAGAAACCTGCTATAGTGACAGTACCGGAAAAACATATTGTTTGCTGACAAAAGAAAAAGGTGGTGAACTGAAGAAAGCAACCGTCGGATACGGCAAAGATAATACCGCTTTTCAGACCTGTGAAGTCATTCCGGTAAAACTTTATCAAAATCGCAAATGCTTTTTCTGTCCGCTATTTACGATTCCATACGCTATTGCAAATCATATAACATCAATTTCTTTCGGAGCATTTGCTAAAGCATTTGCTCAATTAATCGCCTTAGGCTTGGCTATTTGGGTTTCTTATCAGACCTTGAATCACGTATCTTCAATTACCAAACAAGATGCCGGAAAGTTTTTGTATGGTTTACTCAAGCAAAGCTATAAATTTTTAATTGCATTTTTTTTACTGATATATTCCGTAGAAATATACAATTACGCCATAATTCCTATCATGAAAAGCGGTATAAAATTTGGCTCTTTAATGCTAAGCGAAAAATATGCTGTTGTTAAAACAAATAGTGAGCAAAAAATTACTAATTGGGAGAAAATGGAAGAAATTAATCCCGGTATCACTAAGCGTAGCAAAAAAATTACTCTGAGAGACGGAGATACCAGATATTATAGTAGTGAGTTGTACGTTGAATTAGATAATTTTATTGCTCAATTACAACGGACAATATCTTTTATGCAGGTTACGGGTTCTTCAATGATTTGTGTCGGAGGAAACGCCATTAAATTTAAGGGCAACGTACTAGGATTTGGTGATGGAATCCAGTTAATAATAGAAGGGATAGTTCTTGCCGGATTCGCTTTTTTAATTTCTATCAGTGTCGCTTTTTATATACTTGATGCAATTGTTCAATTAGGTTTGGTAGGGGCGCTAATGCCATTTCTGATTGCCTGCTGGCCTTTTAAGATTACTTCAAAATATACCAACATCGGTTGGAATATGTTTTTGAACGCTGTCTTTTTATTGATGTTTACCGGTGTAGTAATCACAGTAAGCATTAGTTTGATTGAAGCTGCTTTGAGCTATACGGCTATTAGTGATGAATGTACGAATGGGCAATGTTCTATAGATAGTGTCAAAATGGGTGCTTTATACAAAATTGCTCAAGCAATTAATAGTCAGGATGAAGAAAAGCTTGAAAACTTAACCGATATATCATCTATAGGGTTCTTAATACTGATATTTGCATGTATTTATGGTTTTATGTTTGTGAAGAAGAACTCCGAGCTTGCCGGCAAATTCGCCTCGGGTGCATTGTCGCCGATTGCGCCTGAAGTTGCAACTATAGGCGGATCAGCCATTAAGAGTATGGCTCTTAAGTCAACTCAAAGTACAAGAGAGGGAATAGATAGAGTTGCCAAACGTACTGCAAGTTCGGTATGGAATGTTGCTACTCATCCTGTCAGAACCGCCAAAAATGTAATGAACTTCTTCAGCTCATCTTCCAACAATGATGATAATAATGAAGATAGTAATGATACTTCATCTGCCAATTCTTCAGCGGGTAAGGGGGTAAGACCTAAAATAGGACAAAGCAATACTCAAGATACTAAAAAACAAACAAAGAAACCAACTGTAGGAGAAAAAGCAACGCCTGCAAACGGTAATGAAGATAATGATGAAGATACAGACACAACGGAAGCCAAGGTAAAACGAGCCCAGTATTCCGGAAAACGTAAGCAAAATGCGAAGGCTAAAAACAGTAGCCACAAACAAAGACAAAGAAGTCAAAATAGTTCAAGAGCAAAAAATATATAACTCAAGAACTAAAAATAAATTCATCAAATTATCAATTCATCTAAGCGTTCTTCATTAATGCCCACAGGGTCTTGATGAATTAGCACTTGCGAACTGGGATAGATTTCTTTTATCTTATTTTCAACATTACAAGTATATTCATGAACCTCATTTAATGATAAATTACCATCATACTCCAAATGAAGTTCTATTATGTAAATTCCTCCGGAATCTCGTGTTCTCAAATCATGTATGCCCATCACGTGACTGGCACTCATAGCGCATTTTATAATCGTATCTCTGATATCTTCATTAAGTTCTTTATCCATTAACATTGCCAAAGCAGATTTTATTATTTTTTGGGTATTAAATAACAGATAAATAGCTATTACGAATGCTGTTAGTGTATCAAACCAAACAATATTCCATTTTTGCACCACCCACAAACTTATTAATATTGCCAGATTGGTTGCAACATCTACCAAATAATGTAAAGCATCGGCTCTTATGGCTTGAGAATTCGTTTTTTTTGCAACATAAGTTTGAAAACAAATTAACATAAAGGATAAAAGTAAAGATACAATCATTATGATTATACCAATGTCAGTTTTAATTATCGGCTGCGGATACAATAAGCGTAAAAAAGCATCATATATAATAAATAACCCCGATCCGATAATAAAAGCCGCCTGTGCTAAAGCACTTAGAGCTTCAGCTTTACCATGCCCGAAGCGATGCGAGATATCAGCCGGACGACAAGAGAAACTGATGGCCCAAAACGTTACTAAGGAAGCCAATAAATCTGCGGAGCTATCAATCAGAGAAGACATAATTGCTAAAGATTCGGTATAAATCAAAGCAAAAGTTTTTAATCCGATAAGGGACAATGCCACAGCAATACTGGAATAAGCTGCAATTTTTTTAATTCTCAAGTCCCGTTGAGTTAATATTTGCGGTGGCATTTTTTATTTTCTCCATATCTTTTTCACTAAGTTCATAAAAAACGCCTTTAGCATATTGGGCAAAGTTTTTCAATAAATCTATAGAGGCAATTTTATCAAATTTATAAGCAACCCAATATTTATTGTTTTTTTCATAAAAATTCAAGGTTAAATAATTATTGTCCTCAACTGCCAAATCAACACTGAATAACTGGGTAGGATTTTTCAGCTCCGTTGTTGCTCCGATAAAATGAGAATTTAAAAATACTTTTACAATATTAGCCGATAAGTCTTTATTATTAATATTATTTACACTGATAATTCTTCCGAATTGCAGATTCCAAATGCTGCTGAATGTCCAATTTTGCGGATTCAAATCTAAATTAATTAAATCCATTTGTGCCAACCAAACTTGAAAACTGTTCTCACTGCGAATATAAGCTCCGCGGCTGCCTCTTCCTAACTCAACATCAATTTCTCCGACATTTATTTTCGCAATGGAATTTCCTTTATTATTTTGTAAATCTATAAGCACTGCACTTGATTCATCATTTTCAATCGGCAAAAGTCCGAAGTTTTTTAATGATTCAAATTCTGATGATTTTTTTTCATAGTAGGTTGCCGCTATTAAATTAGTCAAAAGATTACGAATACGATTTTGATATACCGGATAATGAGGAGTTTCCGCCAGTTGCCATTCTCCATTTTTATCTTTTCTAAAAACCAATTTTTTAAGGTTATTCTGTAAAACTATTTGTTCCACATTGTTTATTTTATTTGCCAAGTTTGGAAAAACAGGCAGGTTTTCTTGCAGATCATTAAATTTATTTTCATACTTATTTACCGCAATTATGGAGATAAATAAAGAAAATACTCCGCTTAAAATTATAATTAACAAAATTTTATTGAAACGGAATTGTTTTTGTTCTTTTACTTTTTTTAATGATATTACCAGCGGTGCAGCTAAGATTAACAGTCCTAACAATGGTAACATATAAACATTAATCCGAATTAAGTTGTTTTTTAAGTGTGTATTTTTTTCATTTAATTGAGTTCGTATTTTGTATAATTCTAATCGGTCATCATTTATTTGTTTTCTGATTTTGGCGATAATTGCCAGTTCATCGGGGGTGAAGGCATTGCGTTCTTCAAAATTTCGTTTTTGAGATATTTCTTCAATGCCTAATTTAGCTTTAGCTAAATTATCAAGTATTTGTTTTTCTTGAATCCTAAAATTTTTTGCAGCTTCAATTTTGTGTTTTTCTAATTTTTTAAATTTTCGTTCATAATAATTTTTTCCACGTAAAGCTAGCAAAGTATGATTGTTGATAAGTACATCTAAAGCATTAAGGACAAAGTTGGCATTATCCAATAAAGCAATAGCATATGATTTATCCAACACTATTTGGTGTTCGGTCCAAAAATTATCATAAAGAAGATCTGTGTCGCCAACCAAGATAATATCCAAAGGAGAGTTTGATCCTTTAATATGAGCTGCGATATATTTGGGGTTTTTATCAGCTTTAAAGTTTCGTAAAATAATCGCAGGATCAATTCGGTCGTACACGGCTCTAGCTGTTAATAATGCGGAATTGGAACTTGCTTCCAATAACGGTTCAAAAGTTATATTTGCATTTTTAAGAGGGACAAATGTTGATGCGGAAGTCAGCATCATTTTTTTCAGATTGGAGGTTATAGGGGAATGTTTATTAAAATTGTTGCCAGTTAGATAGAACTGAATAACATCTTGCGTAAATTCCGGATTATTTCCGGTGGCATTGCTCGTGTTGACCAAAGATGAATTATCCAAATCAGCAATAACAGCCTGTTCTATAAAACGTATTCCCCACATTTCCGGCAGATTTTTATAATCAGATGGTTTGAATTCTTGAGTTGTAGGTGCAAATAATTGTTGCGCTTCGGTTGCTATATCAAAAAAAGCTAAAATTTTGCCACCGCCAAAACTGAATTTTTTAATTTCATTTATGGCAGATTCCGTCAAATTAGTAGGATGTGCGATTAATAAAATATCTATATTTTTCAAATCAGGTTTTTCTTGAGAAATTACAAATAAATCATAAAAACGAGAGAGTTGTTTTGAAATTTCCCATTCAGATGTAACCACATTGTCAACAGAAGTCTCAAACATCGGCAGAGATGTTAATATACCCAAACGAGGTTTCTTGTGTGATAAAAGATAAAATGCTTCGGTTAAATCCTGTTCTATAAAAGCTTTTCTTGAAATCGGAAAAAACGGTATAACTTGTTTTTTGTTATATTCATCGGTTAATTCTAAACCTAAATAGGCATTTTGATTTTGATTAATAATCGGTAGGGGTTGAATACCTGCGGCTAAAGCTCTGTCTTCAGCATCGCTGAATGGTTTAGGATTATATTTTTTTATGGAAATTTTTTCGTTACTTAATTTTGCATATTGTTCTAACAGAAGATTGATTCTATCGGCTAACAAACGAACATCAGGATTCTTTTCTCCTAAAACCGGAGAATAATATAATTTAGCATACACTTTGCCATTAATATTGCTGATAACTTTTTGAGTAGATTCCGTTAAGGTAAATATTTTTTCTTCGGTAAAATCTAATTTATAATGACGAAGATAAAGATTAGAGATTGTATTTATACTTCCGAATATAAAAAAAACAAACAAGCAAAGCAAAAAGTAATAAAGAGGATTGGATGACTTAAATATACTTACGGTACCTGCTGTCCGAAAATTTATGATGATAACGGTAAAGAAATTAAACAATAAAATAATCGTTATAAAGAAAATAAAATCACGAAGCTCAAATAATCCCATACAAAAAGAATTGAAATGCGCCAAAAAGCTAAAAGAAGCAATCAGGTTTACAAGACTGGGAGATAAATAATTTCTGATATTTCCTAATACAAATTCAACTCCGCTTAAAAAGAATAATAAATTTGCTAAAACTCCTAAAACTAAAGCAATTACTTGGTTTTTGGTTAGAGCTGACATTGTTTGAGCTATAGCTAACATTGCCCCGCTTAAAAATAATGTAGCAAGGTATCCGGCTAAAATTACACTATTATCGGCATCGCCCAAAAAATTAACGCAAATCCATAAAGGGGTGGTTAAGAACATTGCTAATGCACAAAAAAGCCATGAGGCTAAAAACTTTCCCCAAACAAAATTTGTAACTGATATCGGCAGAGTTATGATTTGTAATATTGTTCTGCTTTTAAATTCTTCAGCCCAAGTACGCATTGCAACAGCTGGAATAAATAATAAAAACAACCATGGTATATATTCAAACATCGGCAATAAATCAGCTTGCCCACGTTCAAAAAAATGTCCCAAGAAAAATGTACATGCACCGTTTAAAAACAAAAAACAAATCAGATATACCAATGCAATTGGCGATGTAAAATAACGATAAAATTCGTTTTTAATTATGGTGCATAATTTGCTCATCGTGTCATTACTCCTTTATTTATGATGATTCTATATGAAAAAGTTAAAAATAAAGTGAATAATTACCAATGCGGGTTAATAATTTTTTATCAATTTTCCTTTATTATTTTTAGCGGAGATAGAGTTATGATATCATATCTGATTTATGGTTTTTTATATGGAGCGGCTATTCCTTTTATGGCTCGCCGGTTTGCTAAGTTTATGCCCGCTACACCGGCAAATGCTCTTTGGCAATTGATTAAAATTAATCGTTTTTTACCACAAGTATATTCATGCAAAGAATTTAAGCGTTTTGCTTGGCGTTCATTCATGAGTGCAGTTATCGTCGCAATACTGACTTATTTGTTTGCTGCCGTTTTAGGAGGCGGCAATACCGGTTGGAGTATATTTTTTCTATGGACGTTATTATTGTTGGCGGAAATTGATTGGCGCATGTATTTACTTCCGGATATTTTAACCGTTCCGTTATTAATTGGCGGATTTGCATATTCCGGATTGGGAAATGGCTGGATTATACCGGCAGAAAGCTCTTTAGGAACGATAGTGGGATATTTTTTACCGGTTATTATCGGTTTTTTATTGCTACCTCGCAATAAAAATGCTTTTGGAGGAGGAGATATTAAGCTTCTTGCGGCAATAGGTGCATGGGTAGGGATAGTACCGTTATTATATGTTATTAGTAGCGCCTCAGTTTTAATGTTGTTATATACATTGTTGTCAGGGCGGAAAGAAGTTGCTTTTGGACCGGCTTTGGCGTTATCGGCAATTGGAGTAGCAATTTTATTTTTTTAATACGAACAGATTAAAATTACGGAGAATTATAATGGCAGGAAAAAAGAAATCTACAATAAGTCTTTATTATGATGATGAGCAACGTCGTTTATCTAAATTGGTAACAGGTTTCAGTTTTGATATGTTTATAATGTTTGTCATTATTGCCGATGCCGTAGTTTTAGGATTGATGAGTTCCGGTATTGCTGATATATATTATAGCAAAATCTTATTTTTGCTGGATAGACTTTTTATGGGCATATTTATCGTAGAAATGTTCTTAAAAATGTATGCCCTTAAAAAGAAATTTTTTAATTCGGGATGGAATATTTTTGATTTGATTGTGGTAATTATTTCTTCTGTTCCGGAAGCAAGTTCTTTTATTGTTCTTAGAACTTTTCGTCTTTTTCGGTTATTAAAATATGTACATCGTTTTTCTAAATTGAATAATTTAATTAATATGATAATTGGTCTATTGCCGACATTTGCATCTTTTCTAATGATATTCCTGATTTTCTTTTATGTTTTTGCAATTATGGCAGTTAGCTTTTTTGGCGATGTATTTACAGCCTTTTCTACTTTAGGGACGTCAATGGTTACTTTACTGCAATGTCTTGCGTTAGATGGTTGGTTGATAAATGTTGCTCGTCCGGTAATGATAGTATTTCCGTATGCATGGATATATTTTGTAAGCTTAGCCGTTTTGTCATTTTTATTGGTGGTAAGTTTTGTTGTATCTTCCTTTAGCCAGATACAAAAACTTTCCAAAACAAAATAAGAATATCAATTTAATATGCCGGTTATTATTACCGGCATTTTTTTTGCGAAAAAATTTTTCGGATGACTTGACAACAATAT
The DNA here is from genome assembly GCA_017457005.1 of Alphaproteobacteria bacterium. GTDB lineage: Bacteria > Pseudomonadota > Alphaproteobacteria > RF32 > CAG-239 > CAZU01. The sequence continues at coordinate 12,764 of JAFTII010000004.1, forward strand.
TTTGAATTCCTAAGTAATGAAATAGAAAAATTGAATATAAACTAATGGAGTATAAATATGAAAATAAGACCTTTGCAAGACCGTGTATTGGTTAAGCGCTTAGAAGAAACCACCAAAACCGCCGGTGGCATTATCATTCCTGATACAGCTAAAGAAAAACCGAGTGAAGGTTTGGTTGAAGCCGTAGGTGCTGGTGCTGTCGGAGCAGATGGAAAACTTATTCCGATGACAGTTAAAGTTGGAGATAAAGTTTTGTTTGGCAAATGGTCAGGTTCAGAAGTAAAGCTTAATGGCGAAGAACGTTTGCTGATTAAAGAGTCTGAGATTTTGTGTATAGTTGAAGAATAGAAAGGTAAAAAAATGGCTGCAAAAGATATAGAATTCGGTGCAACTGCCCGCGCAAAAATGCTCAAAGGTGTAGAAACCTTAGCAAAAACAGTAAAAGTAACATTAGGTCCTAAAGGTCGTAATGTTATTTTAGATAAATCTTATGGCGCACCTAAAATTACTAAAGATGGTGTTTCTGTTGCTAAAGAGATTGAATTGGCAGACAAATTTGAAAATATGGGCGCACAATTGGTAAAAGAAGTCGCTCAAAAAACAGCAGATAAAGCCGGTGACGGAACAACAACCGCTACGGTTTTGGCAGAGGCTATTATTAAAGAGGGTAGCAAAGCTGTTGCAGCAGGAATGAACCCGATGGACTTGAAACGAGGTATTGATATGGCGGTTGATGCCGTTATTGAAGAAATTAAATCTCGTTCTGTTGCCATTAAGACTTCTGAAGAAATTGCTCAAGTGGGTACAATTTCAGCTAACGGAGACCGTACAATTGGCGAGTATTTAGCTCGCGCTATGGAAAAGGTCGGTAATGAAGGTGTAATTACCGTAGAAGATGCTAAAGGCTTAGAAACTGAATTAGATGTTGTTGAAGGCATGCAGTTTGACAGAGGATATTTATCTCCATATTTTATTACCAATCCTGATAAAATGACTTGTGAGTATGAAGCTCCGTATATTTTGCTTTATGATCAAAAAGTTTCCTCGCTTCAACCTTTGATTCCGATTTTGGAAACAATTGTTCAATCAGGCAGAGCATTAATAATTATTGCTGAAGATATTGAAGGTGAAGCTTTAGCAACTTTGGTTGTCAATCGTCTTCGTGGCGGTCTCAAGGTATGTGCCGTAAAAGCTCCCGGTTTTGGCGACAGAAGAAAGGCTATGTTGGAAGATATTGCTATTTTGACCGGTGGTCAGGTTGTATCTGAAGAATTGGGCATGAAACTTGAAAATGTTAATATTGATATGCTCGGAAGTGCAAAACGTGTTACCGTAACTAAAGATGATACTACAATTATTGATGGTGACGGAGAAAAAGACCTAATTGAAGCACGAGCAGCTCAAATCCGTAAACAAATTGAAGAAACAACCTCAGATTATGACAGAGAAAAACTTCAAGAGCGTTTGGCTAAGCTTTCCGGTGGTGTTGCCGTATTGCGTGTTGGTGGCGCTTCGGAAGTTGAGGTTAAAGAGAAAAAAGACCGTATAGACGATGCTTTGAATGCAACTCGTGCTGCCGTAAAAGAAGGCGTTGTTGCCGGTGGTGGTTGTGCATTGTTATATGCTTCAAGAGTTTTAGATAAATTGGAGCCGGCTAATCAAGATCAAAGAGTTGGAATAGAGATTATTCGCAAAGCAGTTCAAGCTCCTATTCGTCAAATTGCAGAAAATGCCGGAGTTGATGGAGCTGTTGTTGCCGGAAAATTGCTTGAAAGTACTGATGCTAATTTCGGTTACAATGCTCAATTAGGCGAATATACCGATATGATCAAAGCCGGTATTATTGATCCGACTAAGGTTGTACGTACGGCATTGCAAGATGCAGCCTCTGTTGGTGGACTATTAATCACTACAGAAGCTATGGTAACCGAAACTCCGCAAAAAGAATGTCATTGCGGTGGAGCAGCTGCTCCTGCCGGAATGCCGGGCGGTATGGGCTTCTAATCAAAAGTTCATCTTAAAGAACCTTATCTTTACGGATAAGGTTCTTTTTTTATTGGAATTTTTCAAATATCTCCTATATTAAGATTATAACCCTGAGGAGAAATATGATGTTGGATGTAAATAAACTAAAAGAGGTTGCTCATAAAATTCACATGAGTGAAGAAGAGTTTGTAGCGGAAAAGAAACGGCTTGCCGCTAAAATTTTACATCTTAATGAACCTCGTAAACCTAAAAACGGGATAATTTATATTGTTTTGGCATTTTTCTTGGGAACAACCGGAATTCATAATTTTTATGCCGGATATTGGGGAAGGGGATTATCTCAATTGTGCTTAAGTCTGATTGCTCCGTGGTTTTTATATATTCCATTACTGTTTGTGGCGATATGGGTGTTATTAGAACTTTTGTTTGTTAATAAAAGTGCTGCTCATATTGTTTTTAGCGGAAGCCGAAAAGTAATAGTTGTTTTGCGTATAATTTCCATAATTATATTGGCATTAGCTTTTTCTAATACCTCAATGGTAATAAATGAACCTGATTTTCAAGAAGTCCTGATAAATATATAAGCATTATTTTAATTCTATGCGCAATTATGCCGATTAGTGCTGTAAATACAACAGTCGGCAATACTTTGTATTGTAATCAAGTTGTTGATTCTTATAATTGTTTGTAATATTTTGTAATAAAGTTTGAGATAAAATCAAATTATTACTTTACAAAGCATATCATTTTGAGTACTAATTAATTCAGTTATAACTTCTCGGAGGCTGAATTTGAGAGAACAAATTAGAGAAATTACCCGTTGGTGTTTACGTACGGTATTCACTTTATTCAAGGTAAGATGTAGTATTGCGTTTAAAGAAAACAAAGTACCTCACAAAGCTGTTTATGTATCTAACCACGTTTCATTTCTTGATCCGTTGATGCTTTTTGCCTTTTTGCCCGGCAACCCGTTGTTTGCTTTAAACGGACACTTGTATCGTAATCGTTGGATTAGGCTGATTATGTGGTCAGCAGATATCATGCCTTTTAATCCGATTGAACCTTCAGATTTGAAAGAGCTGATTTCTATAGTTAATAAAGGACGTTGTTGCGTTATATTTGCTGAAGGTCGTATGACTTCCAATGGTCGTATGATGAAAATTTATGAAGCCCCCGGTTTGTTGGCTGATAAATCAGGCGCTCCGATAATTCCTGTATGGATTAACGGTCCGCAATACGGATATTTTTCCAAAACCAAAGGCAAACTTCCTCATCGTCCATTACCCAAAGTAACGATTACCGTAAGAAAGCCTGTTAATTTTAAATTAAAAGATGAGTTACGCCGTCAGCGCGATCACATCAGCAATGAAGTTTATATGATTATGCGTGATATGTGTTTTGAAGCCTCATACAACAGTAGTCATAATATTTCTTTATTCGCTCAGTTGATGAAAACTGCAAAAGTTCATTCTAAAAAAGGTTTTATGAGACGTCCGGCATTTGTTGAGGATATTAACCGTGTTCCTAATTCATATAAAGACATCGTCATAAAATCTTTTGTTCTTGGTAAGTTTTTTAAGCGCAAAACGTTGCCTAACGAAAATGTAGCATTGCTTTTGCCCAATGCCATAGCAACTCTATGCACATTTTTTGGTTTATCTGCTTATGAGCGTGTTCCGGTAATGTTAAATTTTTCTGTTGGCGCCAAAAATATGGTGTCAATGTGCAAAACAGCCGTTTGCAAAATGGTAATTACTTCGCATTTGTTTATCCGTAATGCCAAATTAGAACCGGTTATTGAAGAATTACGTGCCGCCGGTATGGAGATATTCTATTTGGAAGATTTGCGTAAGCACATAACTTTAGCAGATAAAATCGGAGCATTTATTCGTTACAAGACCAAACGTGTTCCTCACCCTGAGGGCGGTAATAAAAAAGCTGTTATTTTGTTTACATCAGGGTCAGAAGGCGCTCCTAAAGCTGTTGTATTGAGCCATGCTAATATTATCTCAAATATTAAGCAGCTTTCATCTATTGAAACAATAAATATGACCGACATTATTTTTAATGCGTTGCCGATGTTTCATAGCTTTGGCTTAACTGTCGGAACATTATTTCCATTGTTTGAAGGAGCAAAATTGTTCCTGTATCCTTCCCCATTGCACTATCGTATCATTTCTGAAATTGTCTATGAAATTGGTGCTACGGTGATGTTTGGTACTGATACTTTCTTCCGCGGTTATGCTAAAATTGCACACTCTATGGATTTTCATAATATTCGTTTTATGTTTGGAGGTGCTGAAGCAATAAAACCGGATACACGAAATATGTGGGTTGAAAGATTCGGTGTTCGCGTAATGGAAGCCTATGGTTCTACCGAATGCTCTCCGGTTGTTACTGCCAATAACAGTATATTTAACCGTTTTGGTTCTATCGGAAAACTGTTGCCTAAGATTCAATACAAAATAGAAAAAGTTGATGGTATTGATAAGGGCGGAGAGCTTTGGGTAAAAGGTCCAAACATTATGATGGGATATTATATGCCGGATAATCCGGGAGTGCTGGTTCCGTTAAAAGATGGTTGGTATCATACCGGCGACGTTGTTGATATTGATGAAATCGGTTTTGTATATATTAAAGATAGAATTAAGCGTTTTGCTAAAATCGGTGGTGAAATGGTATCTTTAAATGCTGTACATGAGATGATTGTCAAGGCATACGAACAAAGCGGTTCGGATTATTCATACGGTGTTGTATCAGTTCCGCATGAAAGTAAGGGTGAACAAATAGTGTTAGTTACTAATAATAAGAACGTAACACAAGATTGTTTACATAATTATGTTCGTGCCAATGGTCTTCCTGAATTATATTTACCGAGAGTAATTTTGTTCAAAGAAAGCTTGCCGGTATTTGCAACCGGAAAGGCAGATAATATTACTCTTAAGAAACAAGTTCTTGAAGAATTGGGAATTGAAACTAAAAAGTAATAAGAAGAGCCGCCTGAAAGGGCGGCTTTTCTGATAAATTTAAAGCCTATTGCAGTTCAAAAAATTCTTTACCTACACCGCATAACGGACAAAGATAATCTTCAGGCAATTCTTCAAAAGGAATTTCTCCGTCATAAACATATCCGCAAACGGTACAAACCCATTTTTTATTGTCATTGGTCATTGTTATTCTCCCTTAATTTGTTTTTGATATTTTTGAAAACTTTTCATTACATCATCTTTGAAATATGACCGATAATCTAAATATGTTAAAGGTTCTGCTTCTTTATCGGAATACGCAGATATAACTTCTGCAACATACAAAGTATTACTTTTTAACGGATACGAATAAATTATTTTACACCTGAAACGCGCTAAATTATCTTGTAAATAAGGCAGATTATCTTGCTCAAAATAATCAACATTTGCCCACTTATCTCTATCCCGACTGCTCTGAAACCCAAAATTAGCTACAATGAACGGATCTATTCCTTTGCACAATACAGATAATGAAAATTCTTTGGTTTTATCTATACATGACTTTGTGTAACCGTGATTAGCACAAGATAATGCGATAGCAATCGGATTGTTGGCAACCTGCATAACCGCATCAACAATACAACCGCAAAAACGATTTTCATCTTTAGCACCCAGTACATATAATCCGTGTGTAAGCTTATATAAGGCATTTAAATCCATAGTAATCTCCCTTTACTATGGATATAATCAGTCAAAACCAAAATACAAGTTATTAATAATGCGGAGGAGGAGTTTCTTCGCTTTGCGGTTTTACCACGTCACGTTCAATTAATTTTAATAAATATTGATTCTGTTTGGTTAAAAGGTCAATCTTGCGTCCTTGATCAATAACGACCTGATTTAATTCTTCTAACATTTTTTGTTGTTCGGAAAGAGATATTTCAATATCAACAAAACGTTCTTCTGTTTGCATATTTTTAACTTTCTGCTTGTTCAAATAATGCTATATGCTATCATTATTTTAAAATATTACAATTGGAAAAACAATGCCTCTGCAACTTGATATTAATCCGCAATTTTCCAGAGCAATGGAGTTGATAGAAAACACCTCCAATCATCTTTTTATTACCGGAAAGGCAGGTTCCGGCAAATCCACACTGCTTAATTATATTAAAGAGAATAGTACAAAAAATATTGTAGTAATTGCTCCGACAGGAGTATCTGCTCTTAATGTTAAGGGTCAGACCATACATCGTTTTTTTTCATTTCCGATTAATGTAACACCTGAAAAAATCGCTTGTTTTGAAGTAACCCCGCGTGTAAAACGTATATACAAACAGCTTCAGACACTGATTATAGATGAAGTATCAATGCTAAGAGCTGATATTTTAGATTGTATAGATATTTTTTTGCAGATTTACGGTCCGGATGCCAATAAGCCATTTGGTGGAGTGCAAATGGTGTTTGTGGGCGATTTGTTTCAATTACCGCCGGTAGTTAGTAGTAATGAAATGTATTATTTCAGCAATCGTTATTTATCTCCATATTTTTTCAGTTCAGAGGCATACAAAAAGATAAATATTGAAATTGTAGAGCTTACTAAAATTTATCGGCAAAAAGATATAAATTTTATAAATTTATTAAACAAAATTCGTAATAACAGTGCAACCTCATCGGATTTGGATTTATTGAATAACCATTGCCAAAAAACAAATGAAGATTTTATTATTACACTTACAGCGACGAATAAAATGGCCGATGACATAAATAAACAAAAACTGGATCTGTTACCTTCACGAAGTTTTATTTCTCAAGCAATAATAGATGGGAGTTTCAGCTCGGAATATTTTCCGACCGGAGAAACTTTGGAACTTAAAGAAGGTACCCAAGTTATGTTTTTGAATAATGATATCAAAAATCGTTGGGTTAATGGTAGCTTAGGGAAAATTGAGGGCATAAAATTAGGTGAAGATAAGATTCGTTATCTTAAGGTCAGATTACAAGATAATGCTAAATTGGTAGATGTTTTTCCGTATGAGTGGGAAATTTATAAATATTCATTAGTCGGAAAAGAAATCATATCAGATGTTGTCGGGTCATTTTGCCAGTTTCCGGTACGTTTGGCTTGGGCAGTAACAATTCATAAAAGCCAGGGGCAAACATTTGACAATGTGTGTATTGATATCGGAAACGGAACTTTCGCTGCCGGACAATTATATGTTGCTCTCAGTCGTTGTACATCTTTAGAAGGCATCACTCTTCTTCAAAAAATTTTGCCTCGCCATATTTTATGTGATGAACGAGTTGTGAAGTTTATGGATGATAATTCTTCACCAAAAGATACACCTGTAAAAATAAAAAGATTGTCTTTTGCAGCTTCCAAAAGACAAAAACTACAAATAACCTACCAAAAAATTAACAATCAAACATCTCATCGGATTATTATTCCGCGTTATATTAAAGGAGAGAACTTGTTTGCATTTTGTGTTCAACGTCAAGCACAACGAACTTTTAAGATAGAGCGAATTTTAGATATAAAAAACTTTAATGATTAACTATTTGTAACTATATATTGTTTTATAATATAGCAATAAACGGAGAAAAATGATGAAAAAAGTTTTGGCATTTGATATTGGCGGTACCAAAATTGCTTACGCAATTATTGATGAAAGCGGAAATTTTATAAATGAAATAATAAAAGTTACAACTCCTAAGACATCAAATGGTATTTATGAATTATTAAAAACAGTCATCAAAGGGTCTGAAGACGAAATAGATGGTGTTGCAATTGCAACAGCCGGTGCAATAAATAATGAAAATAATAAAATCATCAGCCATGTTGGTAATTTACCGGAAAAATATAATGAATTAGATTTTACATCACTTACTTCTAAACCGATTTTTTTAGAAAATGATGCCAATGCCGCCGGTTGGGCAGAATTTAAGCTTGGTTCTGCCAAGGGAACGCAAAATGCTGTAGTGTTAACCTTAGGTACCGGTGTTGGTTCTGGTATTATTGTTAACGGCAAACTTCTTAAGGGGAAATCCGGTTCGGCCGGAGAAATGCACGTCAGATTCGGTTTCGGGCATAATCGGAAGTGTACTTGCGGTTTATGGGATTGTTTAGAAACTTATGTTTCCGGCAATGCTTTAACTACCGATGCCCAAATATATATGTCACCGGATGCCACCAGCTATGATGTTATCCGCGGATTAAAAGAGAATAATCAGAAAGCGCAAGCTGCATTTGACCATTGGCAGGAATGTTTGGAAAATGCGTTGGTTATGGTTTGTAACCTTTTTGATCCGGAAGTAGTTGTTTTATCAGGCTCTATGGCACAGTTTGTGGAATATGATAAATTGCAAAAAGAGGTTAATCAAGACATTCTGACTCAGCCTACAGAACTGAAACTTGCCAAGTTTGAAAATAATGCCGGTATGCTTGGGGTTGCTTTATTACTTTTGGAAAGATTAAAATAATGAAATATTCTTTATCTGTTCATGAATTTTCATATAATAAAATTAAAAATGGTACCAGAAAAGTAGGTGTACACCTCTTTGATAAAAAGGCTCAACAAATTAAGCTTCATGATACTTTAGAGTTATGCAATATATCAACAAAAGAAAAATTAAATTGTGAAGTACTTGGTATCGCTATTTTTGATAATTTCAGTAATTTGGTTGATGCACTCACACCGCAAGCATTAGGCTACACCAATAAGGAAGAAATAATGATACGACTGGAGCGAATGTATCCGCCGATAGTGCAAAAAAGTTGTAATGCGGTTGGTTTTTTCTTAAGAAAAACCGATGAAGACATAAATTTTAATGTACGACCGGAGTTAGAAAGATAAAAAAAATAAAAAAAAATAAAAATATGTCTTGCATTTTTTTTATTATGTGCTATTAAATACCTCGTTCTACCGATGCGGGCGTAGCTCAGGGGTAGAGCGCAACCTTGCCAAGGTTGATGTCGTGGGTCCGAATCCCATCGCCCGCTCCAATTCACAAACCACCTTTTCAGGTGGTTTGTTGTTTTTTATTTATTAGACATTTTTAACCAATACATTATAATATTATTCAATTAATAAATAAAAACAAATAATAGGAGTTCCATATATGGTTTCCGTTATAGGTATGATTCGCTATTCTGTAGAAGCTTCATTTGCCTTTCCTGATAGAAATAATATAAAGTCCTCTGTTTTTGATGAACCTTATTTCTCTCAACGATTAATAATGTTTAAGGGAATTACTTTAAAAAGTTTTGCCGAACAAACTTGTAAAGATTTTGTATTATTAATATACCATTCAAATAAAATGCCTGAAGATAAAAAAGCAATCTTCTATGATATTGAAAAACAATATTCATTTATTCATAACATTTTTATTGATGGGGCTAAAATTGAATTACCTAAACAATTTCAAAAGCAACGAATTATGACTTTTCGTATTGATAACGATGATGCCATGCCTATCAATTTTATAGAAAAATTGTTTAATATATACAATAATAATATTCCTTTTTATGATAATGTAGCTTTTTCTATTCCGAAAATGCGTAAGCTTGCCCACGTAGAAAAAGACATGTTTAAAACTAATGATTCCCTATTTATCTCTAACTCAATGGGATTAGCATATTTATCCACCGAAGGCAAACATGTGATGAGTTTAGGTAATCATAGACTTGTGCCTTATCATTATCATACAATGTGTATTGATGGTTTTGGTGGCTTACAAATTATCAATGGTACTAATATTGCTAATGGTTTTAACAAAACTCATTATAAACAGAGTGAACCATCTTACTATACAGAACAAGAAATACGTAAAATATTACAATCTGAAGGATATCCTGATATGGATATTCAAAACATACCTATTATAAAAGAGTAGTGTTGATTAAAATACAATAAAAGGATTGAAGATGATTGATTTACATACACATTCTTACGTATCTGATGGTTTTTATTCTCCAAGTGATTTGGTAGTTAAGGCTGCAAATAAAGGAATAAAATACATGGCATTAACTGACCATAACACCGTAGGAGGACTAAAAGAAGCAGCTGCTTGTGCAAAACAGAATGATGTTCATCTGATAAATGGAGTGGAACTTTCTTGCGAAAAAAATACTCATATTATCGGCTTATTCTTAAAACGGCTTAATCTAATAAAAAACAAAGAAAGTATTCGTAATAAATACATGAAACAATCATTAGGAATTTATGGATATACTGTCTCTGACTATGGAAGTATTCGTAATGCACGAGATGCCTTTGTAAAGATGATTATAAATTGCGGTAAGGCGTTAAATAAAACACAAGCTATAGAACACTTTATATTACCTCCTTTGGGATATGGTGAGGAAATAGATTTAATTCACAAATCAGGTGGTATTGCAATTTTAGCTCATCCCAACCGAATATTAGACATCAATAAAGATTCTTTACCAAAATTTATAAAAAAACTAAAAGACTATGGTATTGATGGAATAGAAGTTTATCAATCTGCACAAACAGATAATTATACCGATTTTATTATGAAATTAGCTATAGAAAATAATTTGTTAATTAGTGGAGGGAGCGATTATCATACTTCTGACAATTCAGTAAGAGAGCTTGGTTTTTATGGTAATCAAGAAAATCGCAAACCAATACCTTTACAAATACTAGAAAATCTTTTGCAAAGCAGCAATAAATATAAATAAATATTACTTACTTTTCAGAGTATAATTTACAATTTTGGGTAATAATAAAAAAGATATATTTGTTAAATGGAGAGATTGACTATAACGTTTTTACCTTTTTTTTAAAAATTTCTTTCATTTTAGTTGAAAATTAAATACAATTAGATATAATAAAATATATTTAGAGATAATTGAATATATTTGGAGAGTTTAAGTGATTAGTTTAAAAGATATCAATATTACTACTGAAATGCTTGGTATTATTTCCCAAATTGATGAGTTTAAAGGAAGTTGGAATGCTATTAGCAGAACCCCAGAAAAACTACAATCATTAAAAAAAGTAGCAACTATTGAAAGCATAGGTTCTTCAAATAGAATTGAGGGTAATATTTTAACTGACAGACAAGTTGAAACCATCTTATCAAATATAAAAAAACAATCTTTTTCCACCAGAGATGAGCAAGAGGTAATAGGATATGCTGACCTGATGGAAAATATATTTGATAATTATGAGGTAATTCCCTTTACTGAAAACTATATAAAGCAACTTCATAAGATACTTTTATCATATTCAAGCAAAGATGAAGCACATAGAGGCAATTATAAAACTTTATCTAATAGTGTAGCAGCATTTGATACTGATGGTAAGCAAATTGGTATAGTATTTGAGACAGCCACTCCATTTGCAACCCCAGAGTTGATGAGAAAACTAATATCACAGACAAGGGAATTATTAGAAGACAATGCTTTACACCCATTGATATTGATTGCCTTATTTGTTGTTCATTTTTTAGCAATTCATCCCTTCCAAGATGGTAATGGCAGATTATCCAGAGCATTAACCACATTACTATTGCTAAAAAGTGGGTATTCTTATGTTCCATATAGTTCTATGGAAACAATAATAGAAGAGAATAAAAATACCTATTACAAGGCATTAAGAAATTGTCAGCAGACATTTAAAACTGACAATATTGATTACAATGTGTGGTTGATGTTTTTTTTACAGACAGTCTTGAAACAAAAAATAAGATTAGAAAATAAAATCGGATTAGAAAAACAACAAGGATTAACTTTAAATCAAACAAGGATTCTTGAATTATTTAATGAATCTAACCAGTGGACAAGTTCAGAAATTGCCAAAACAACTAATATCAATATAGCAACAGTGAAAAAAGCATTAGCAGAATTAGTTGATGGTGGATTCTTGATTAAAAATGGTTCTACCAAGGGTGCTTGGTATGAGAAAAATAAATGGTAATGAAATAATGCCGGTAAGCGATAGCGAATGAGCGCCGTGAACGAAGCAATCCCATCGCCCGCCCCAATTCAAAAAACGTTTTTTTAAAGTGCCTTTTTTAAAAATTTATATTGAATTTAAGATTAATAACAGATAACCTGACAAGCGATTTGGATTAATTTTTTTAGGAAATAAAAATGTTAGATATTAAATTTATTATAGAAAACCCACAGTTCGTTAAAGAAAGTCTTGCAAAGAAAGGTTTTGCCTCTGAGAATGTGGATAATTTAATATCAACTTATTTGGAGATGAATAAGCTCAAAACTTCATCACAAGCTTTAGCTGAAGAAAAAAATAAACTTAGCAATTCCATCAAAACGGCAACTGCGGACGAACGTCCGGCAATCATTGCCAAAAGTAAAGAAATCGGAGAAGAGTTTAAGAAACAACAAGAACAACTTAGTAAAATTGAGGCAGATTTTGAGCTTCAAATGCTTAAAATGCCTAATTATCCGAGTTCCGATTGTCCTGTAGGTGAAGATGAAAGCGGAAATGTGATTATTCGCAAAGTCGGCACACCTCGTACTTTTGACTTCACTCCCCGTGACCATGTTGAACTTATGGAATTAAATGATTGGGCAGAAATGGAACGTATTGCCAAAGTATCCGGATCCAGAACTTATGCAATTAAAAATGATTTAGCTAAGTTGGAATTAGCCATACACATGATGGTTCTTGATAAATTGCGTGAACACGGATTTACGGTCATTACGGTTCCTTCTTTATCTAAAGAAAAACCTTTATATGGGCAAGGTTATCTGCCGTTTTCACGAGATGAAATTTATTATATGCCTGCTGATGATATTTATTTATCCGGTACTGCAGAACTTATTTTAAATTCATTACATGCAGATGAATTGTTGCAAGAAAATCAATTGCCGATTCTTTATGCCGGATTTTCTCCGTGCTTTCGCCGTGAAGCCGGAGCAGCCGGTAAAGATACACGCGGCTTAGTACGTGTGCACCAATTTATGAAAACAGAGCAATTTGTTATCTGTAAAAATGATATTGCAGAGAGTGAAAAATGGCACCAAAAGCTATTGGCAATTTCAGAAGAAGTTTTGCAAGATTTAGAATTGCCGTATCAGGTATTGGACATTTGTACGGGTGATATGGGCGCTCCTAAATATCGCCAATATGACTTGGAAGCATGGGTTCCCAGTCAAAACTGCTATCGTGAAACCCATTCTTGCTCCAATATAACAGATTGGCAAGCTCGCAGAACAAATTTACGTTATCGTGACAATGCAGAAGGTAAGGTCAGATACGCTCATACCCTTAATAATACCGGAATTGCCACACCACGTGCATTAGTTCCGTTTATTGAGAATCATCAAAATGCAGATGGTACAGTAAATATTCCGACAAAATTGCAGCCTTATTTAGGTGGAAAAACAAAAATCGGAAAATAGCTGATAAGTAAATTTCCCGATACACCCTAAAGTTGTTGCAACTTTAGGGTGTATTTTTTATATACATCAACAAAAAGATTGAAACAAATATTAAAAAGTGCTAATATATAAAATGAAAAAAGAGGTGATGGCCGGGCTTCGTGAAGGAAGTTATTACCAGCAATAACCGCCCGTTTAGTAGTTATCAACGGACTTGCTCCGGCCACCATTAATTTTATGACCATTCCGCTCCGCTATTAAATTATATGGGAGCGGTGTTGATAAGCATAAGGCGGTATCAACACCGCCGCTGATAAATACTGGGAACCTTCACATTCCCGAGCCAATTTATGACTCGCTGATATGCTATATCAACATTATTCAAATTTCAAGCTTTAATTAATTTGATTATCGGCAAATCATTCTTGCTTGTAACATTCAATATTACTATAATATTGTCATAAATATAATCTATCTGAACGGATATAATAATGTTATTGGATAAATCTAAACTTTTGTATGCCCTTTTTGATTGGGACGGAACATTAGCAGATAATAGGGCCGTTGTGATAAAATCAATAGAGCAAGTTTTGGCAGAATACGGACTTGGCAATTGGGATGACGTTAAAAAACTTCGTAATCCTAAGTTGTCATTAAGAGATAATTTTGTTAATTTTTTTAAAGATAATGCGTTTGCAGCTTATGAACGTTATCTTCAAATTTATAAGCTAAATTCGCCTCAAATGCTAAAAAGTTTTCCGTTTGCTGCTGAGGTTATACATTATCTTAAAAATCAGGGTGTGGAAGTCATAATAATGACTAATAAAGACAGAAGACTATTAGATATTGAGTTACCGCTATTATATAATCCGGATTTATTTTTCAGAATTATATGCGGACACGAAGCACCCAAAGATAAACCGTATCCGGAACATATATATTATTCATTAAGAGGTCTGTTGTCGCCTTCAGAAATAAATCAGCAAAATGTTTGGATGGTTGGGGATAGCAGCCAAGATAGTGATTGTGCAATTTCTGCCGGAGCAACTCCGATTAGGGTGCATGAAGATTTATTTAAAGAACAACGGAATTCTTCTCAGATGATACAATATTTTAAAAGTTTTGCGGAATTTTATGATTTTTTAGCAAAATATTAAAGTCCTGATTATAAGCTTTTTATCAGGAGAATATTTATGTTTGAAAATTTAGATATCAGTAGGCAAACTCTGTTTAAATATATATTATGGGCAATATTTATTATCGGTATATTATTGCTGAATTTCTTTTTTGTGAAAGATTATATATCATCTAATTCTTCTCAAATAAAAGATTATATTTTACGTGATGAAGATATAAATCCTACACGCGAAGCTGCTGTAGCCGGATTATTTTATCCGGCAGATGCCTATCAATTAGAACGTGCGATTGATGGCTACTTAAGCCTAAATCCATCAACTTTTAGCCGTCGCCCACATATTATGGTTGTTCCGCATGCCGGATACCTTTATTCGGCAGAAGTTGCAGCAAAAGCCTATCAACAATTGCTTCCTTATAGTACTGCTATCAAAAAGGTAATAATTTTAGGCCCTTCTCATAAAGTTAATATTAAAGGTGCTGCTCTTTCTCGTGCTACAGGATTCCGCACTCCGTTAGGTCGCATTAAAACCGATAAAAATACAACAGATTATTTTTCTGCCCTTAAAGGATTCTCTTTCAATGACTATGCTCATAAAGATGAACATGCTTTAGAAGTACAACTTCCGTTTTTGCAAAAAACACTCAAAAATTTTTCCATCATTCCTATAATATACGGTCAATCATCTCCTGAAATGCTGGCTGATGCAATAAGTCCGATATTGGAACAAGATGATGCTTTATTGATTGTTTCTGCAGATTTATCGCATTACCTTAATGTTGAAGAAGCCAAGCTTCAAGATTCTCAAACAAGAGATATGGTTTCTGCCGGAGAAAAACTAAAAGCACATCAGTCTTGCGGAGCAACCGGAATTAATACAGCTATGATTTTAGCTAAAAAATTCGGCTTGAAACCAAGTTTACTTGATTTTGCCAATTCCGGAGACGTATCCGGAATTACAGATAGTGTTGTCGGATACGCTTCTTGGGTATTTGCCGGCGAACCTGATTTAGATAAAAATTTAACTCCCTTAGAGCAAGAAGTTGAAAATTTAACATTTTTTGCTAAGCATAATCGGCAAGATATTATAAAAATTGTCAAACAGTCTTTAGTATTAGCAACTAAGGATAAAAATTACACTCCTACCCGAGAAGAATATCCTGATGTCATGTTTGATAAAGGCGCCGCATTTGTAACTCTTGAAATTGATAATAAATTGCGTGGTTGTATAGGATCTCTGCTTCCCACTCAAGCCATCAGTTTGGATATTGCTCAAAATGTATATGCCGCAGCCAATAAAGATAAGCGTTTTACACCATTAAAAGACGATGAATTGCCGAATATAGATTTTACGGTATCATTGCTTAGCAGTTATGAACGTATTAACTTTAAAAGTGAAGAGGATTTATTAAATAAGATAAAGCCCTATGAAGACGGTTTGGTAATTAGAGACGGAGACCGACAGGGGCTTCTTTTGCCATCTGTATGGAAAGATTTTTCTACCCCTAAAGAGTTCTTAAATGCACTTAAAATAAAAGCAGGTTTAAGCCCTTTATATTGGTCAGATAAAGTAAAAATATATAAATTTAGAACTGTGGAGATAAAAGATAATGAAGCATAAAATAGCTATTTCTGAAGAAAAATTAGATGAAATTTTTGCAGAACATGTGCGAGATGTTGTTTTAATAGATGATAAATTTTCAGGATACCGGAATCTTAGTGAAGGAAATAAAAAAGCTTTACAATATTTGGTTAGAGCCGCCAAGGTTATGAATATCGTTGCTATGGAACAAGATCATCCGCAAAACTTGGCATTAAAAAAAGAATTGGAAGAAGCCGCAAAAACCAGCTCTCATGCAGCAAAAGCATTACGTTTGTTCAATTCTTTAGGCGGTGCAAGCGGACATAATGGTATAGATTTTGAGCCTATAGAAATATTTGAAGGTATTAATTTGCTTAAAGGCAAAAATTTCTACCCTCAAGATTTGAGTGTAGAAAAATTTCATCAGATACTGAAAGATATGCTCAAATCTGGTCAACAAGATAATGTAAAAAAGATTTTGTCAGCTCGCAGTATGGTAAGATATTCTGATGACGGTACACTTAAAGCTATAGACTATACCGAATATTTTGCAGCGCAATTTTCCGCAATTGCAAATGACTTGGAGCTTGCAGCTTATTATTCAGATAATCATGAATTTAATGAATTTTTGAATTGGCAAGCTCAGGCACTATTGCAAAACAATGAAGACATGGACATGTTGGCAGATAAACATTGGGCAGTTATGCAAGATACCCCTTTAGAATTTACCATCAGTCGTGAAAATTATGAAGATGAAATGACCGGAACGGTTTTAGAAGACGAAGAATTAAAAAAATTATTAACAGAAGCCGGAATAGAACCGATTGCAAAAGATACTTTAGGGGCAAGAGTTGGTATCATAAATCAAGAAGGTACAAAACTTTTACTGACCTTTAAAGAGCAAATGAAGAAATTAGCAAATCTTATGCCGTTATCTGACAAATACCAACAGACCATAGCATCCGGAGAGACTATTAAGCAGACAATGGTAGATGTAGATTTGGCTGCTTTATGCGGAGACTTTGCTCAATGCCGAGGAGGCATCACGACGGCGGAAAATTTACCTAATGATGATAAGCTTGCCATCAAAACAGGTGGTGGCAGACGTAATGTTTATCATCGTCAAGTCAGAATGAGTTATGATGAACAACGCGATAAAAGATTGTTGAATGCCTTAGTAGTTCCGGAATTACACCAATATTACAGTCATGAAGCTGATCATATTTTTGTTATCGGACATGAGAATGGTCACTCTTTAGGCCCTAATAGCTCATACAAAGATGCACTTGGAAATTATCGCCATATTATTGAAGAAAATAAAGCAGATGTTGTTTCTATAGCCATGATGCCTGAATATGTAAAAAGTGGCGTTATAGATGAACTAATGCTCAAAAAAATCTATACGACTTGGATTGTTATGCGTTCTTTATGCAAAGCTAAACCTATAGAATCACATAGAGTTGGCGATCTAATACATTTCAACTATTTATTGCAACGAGAAGTAATAACTTTTAATGCAGATAAAAAGCTTAATATTGATTTTGCCAAATTACCTATAGCCATCAACAGTTTGCTGGCAGAAACAATTGAAATTCAGCTTTCTCGCTCTCCGCAAAAAGCAAAGGCTTGGATTGAAAAATATACCAAGTGGGAGGACATTCATATATATATTGCCAATACTTTACAAAGTTTGGGTGTTAAAAATTATATAGAAATTAGGACACATTTTTAATGTACTATAGTTTATTTGAAATATTTTCTATCGGAGTAGGGCCTTCTAGTTCGCATACTGTTGGTCCCATGCGTGCCGCCAAAAGATATCTTGATAACCTAAAGTCCGAAGGTTGCTTCCCTTTAGTAAAAAACATTAAAGTTACACTATATGGTTCTTTAGCGCTTACCGGAGTAGGTCACGGAACGGTTAAAGCTATTATATATGGACTCATGGGGTTAGAAGCGGAAGCCATAGACCCTGGCAAACCGTATGTTGTTGCAGTTGAACGAGACGGAATTTTGCACTTAGGACAAGAACGAGCAATAAATTTTAATCTTAAAGAAGATATTGTTTTTGCCAAAGATACTTTTTTGCAGGAACATTCTAATGGTATGAAGTTTAGCGCTTTCTCTGAAGATGGCACAGAACTTCTATCTGAAATATATTTTTCTATCGGAGGCGGAACAATTGCTCGCCAAGATGAAATCGGCCGAAGAATTAGCCGAAAACCATATAATGTTCCCTATCAATTTGATACTTGCCAAGAACTGCTTAATATTGCAGAGAAACAAAATTTGAGTATATCCGATATTGTGTTGCAAAACGAAGTCTGTTTGCGCCCTGAAAAAGATGTCTATTCATATATTGAAAAAATCCATCAAGTTATGCAAAACTCCATAGAAAGAGGGATAAAAGCAGAAGGAACTCTGGGAGGAGGGCTAGGAATAAGACGCCGAGCAGGAGAAATATTTAAGAGCCTTCAAGACCGTTTTGAAAAAAATAATATGGATTCCTTAATGATAATTGATTGGTTGAATTTATGGGGATTTGCAGTTGCAGAAGAAAATGCCTCAGGAGGACAAATTGTAACTGCGCCCACAATGGGTTCTGCCGGAATTATGCCTTCGGTTATTCGCTATTATGAACGTTTTGCGCATCACAAATCTACGTTTAATATAAAAGACGGAATAATACGTTTTCTCACGACAGCTTCTGCAATCTGCAGTTTGTACCGTAGTAATGCTTCTATTTCCGGAGCAGAGGTCGGGTGTCAGGGAGAGGTAGGAGTTGCTTGTTCAATGGCTGCTGCCGGATTAGTTGCTGCAATGGGTGGCACAAATTATCAAATAGAAAATGCTGCAGAAATTGCAATGGAACATAATTTGGGTCTTACTTGTGATCCGGTTGGAGGTTTAGTACAAGTTCCTTGTATTGAAAGAAATGCCATGGGAGCGGTAAAAGCAGTGAATGCGGCACGCTTGGCATATAGCGGAGAAGGAAAACATCTGGTTAGTTTAGACAGTGTTATTAAAACTATGTATTTCACAGGTATAGATATGAACACCAGATATAAAGAAACATCTCTTGGTGGCTTAGCAAAACACATCACCAACTGTTAGAAAACAAAATTATTTTCTTGCTAAAAATAAGGTGGATTGTAGTATAAGAACTGTTAAGAGTATTAATTTGCAGGAGTTGCTATGTTTTCAAAATTGTTCAAAGGCGAGTTTTCATTAGCAGAAACTTTTTGGAAATTTGGTATATTAGGTTTAATAATCTTAAACCTGTTGGTTAAGTTTTTTGCATATTTACTGAATGGTTATTTACAAGGTAATTCTATAAAGAATTATTTTTTTCATAATTTTCATTTTGTAGATTCGCCCAAATTAGGAATATTATGGACTTTGTGTTACATAAGCAGTTTAATTATCTTAGCTTTTTACTCATGGAACATTGCTTTAGGAGTATGGCGTAGTGCCAATAATTATGAAAAAAGCGGGATATTGAGCTTTTTTGCCAAATTGTTTATTGTTGCTATCGTCATATATATATGGATAAAAGTATTACTTCCGGTATTTTAGGGGAGGGATGATATGAAGTATTTTTTATTGATTTTTTTTCTTCTGCTATCCGCTTGCCAAGTAGGCGAACTTACTCCTGAAAGAGAAGCTTTATATACTAAAAATACCGTAGATTGCAATAAAACACCTCAAAAATGTATTGACGGTTATCCTTGGTAATATCAAGCAACTTATAAAGTGATTATAGGCTAAAAAACAACCCCTCATAGATTTTTCTATGAGGGGTAAAATTAAGCATTTAAGCTTTTACTTTTTCAGAACAACCACACCCGGAAGCTCTTTGCCTTCCATCCACTCAAGGAAAGCACCGCCGGCAGTAGAGATGTAAGAGAACTTACTTTCCACACCGGCATTAGCCAAAGCAGAAACAGTATCTCCGCCACCGGCAACCGAAACTAATTTTCCAGCTTGTGTGAGTTCAGCGGCTTTTTCAGCTACTTTGTTGGTAGCATTATCAAACGGCTTCATCTCAAACACGCCGAGCGGACCATTCCACACCAAAGTTTTGCACTCTTCCAATTTGGCAGAGATTGCAGCAATGGTTTTTTCGCCCACATCAAGCAAGCTCCAACCCTCAGCCGGAATATCAGCCAAAGACACGGTTTTGTGTTCAGCCATTGGTTTGAACTCTTTAGACACTACCACATCAACCGGCAAGATGATTTCGCAGTTGTTGGCTTTGGCGGTTGCCATAATTTCTTTAGCTGTGTCAAGCATATCCATCTGAACCAGAGAGTTGCTCTCATTCACGGTATCAATTCCGCTTGCTTTCATAAAGGTATGAGCCATACCGCCGGAGATAACCAGCATATTAACTTTCTTAACCAAGTTATTGAGCAAGTCAAGCTTGGTAGATACCTTAGAACCGCCGACAATAGCCATCAACGGACGTTCCGGATTGTTTAATCCCTTAGAAAGAGCATCAACTTCTTCAGCCATCAACAATCCGAAAGCCGATGGACGTTTTTTAACCGCTGCCACCATAGAAGCATGCGCTCTGTGAGCAGTAGAAAAAGCATCAGAAACATAAACATCTGCCGGCTTAACCAACTCTTCGGCAAAAGTTTCATCGCCTTTTTTCTCTTCATTATAAAAACGAAGATTTTCCAACAACAAAACTTCATCAGCTTTCATGTTTTTAACCGCCTCGGCTACTTTGTCGCCGATACAATCTTCCACAAACACCACATGCTTGCCCAAAGATTTTTCCAGTTCCGGAGCTACATGAGACAGAGAGTTTTTCATATCTCCTTTTCCCTCCGGACGTCCGAAGTGAGATATAACAACCACTTTAGCACCTTTTTCCATCAAGGTTTTGATGGTTGGAACCGTACGATCAATACGGGCAGTGTTTGTAACGCGGAAGTTTTCATCCATCGGAACATTAAGATCGGCACGCAACATAGCAACCTTACCGCTTAAGTTGCCTAAATCTGCAATTGTTTTAAATTCCATCATTTTTTTCCTAAATTTAAAATTATACATAAAGTAATTATTGTCAAATAGGGTAATAAATCACTTTTTGTATGTTGTCTATAAAAAAATTCCGCATTTTGACACCGATAAATTTACCGGTGCCAAAACTACGGAATCCAAACACTATCCGTTTACTTTTGCCATATGAGCAACGAGGTCTAATACTTTATTAGAATAGCCCCATTCATTATCATACCAGCTAACAACTTTCACAAAAGTTGGTGTCAATTGGATACCGGCTTTTGCATCAAAGATAGATGTGCGAGAATCTGTCAAGAAGTCAGAAGAAACAACAGCATCTTCGGTGTAACCCAAAATTCCTTTGAGTTCGCCTTCAGAAGCCTTCTTCATAGCTGCACAAATTTCTTCATAAGTAGCAGCTTTTTTCAAGTTAACAGTCAAGTCAACAACAGATACATCCAATGTCGGAACACGGAAAGCCATACCGGTTAATTTGCCGTTCAAAGCAGGAATAACTTTGCCTACAGCCTTTGCTGCACCGGTAGAAGATGGGATAATATTACCGGCAGCAGCACGACCACCGCGCCAATCTTTAACAGATGGACCATCAACAGTTTTTTGAGTAGCGGTTGTAGCGTGAACAGTTGTCATTAATCCGTCTTCAATACCGAATACATCATTCAAAACCTTAGCAATCGGAGCCAAGCAGTTTGTGGTGCAAGAAGCATTGGAAACAAATTGAGTACCTTTAACGTAAGATTCAGTATTAACACCGCAAACAAACATCGGGGTATCGTCCTTAGACGGAGCAGACATTACCACATATTTAGCACCGGCATCAATATGACCTTGAGCTTTTTCTTTAGTCAAGAACAATCCGGTTGATTCTACAACATATTCTGCACCAACTTCCCCCCATTTAAGGTCGGCAGGATTTTTTTCGGCAGTAACGCGGATTGCTTTACCGTTTACAACCAATTTACCGTCTTTAACTTCAACTGTGCCGTCAAATCTGCCATGCATAGTGTCATATTTGAGCATATAAGCCATATACTCAACATCAATCAAGTCATTGATTGCTACAATTTCAATATCATTTCTTTTTTGGGCAGCACGGAAAACCAAGCGGCCAATACGTCCGAAACCGTTGATACCAACGCGAATTGTCATATTTTTATCCTTCCTATAATTCAGGTTATTAAAGTGTGGACAGCCCCACACAGGCATATAATTTATCGCCTTATAATTTATCAGTTTTGATTATTTTTTCAAGAAGATTCTGTTGTTTTTACTTTTATCCGAGCCTAAAAATCGGAGCTAAAAATATTTTGGCTAAAAATTAAAGCTTTATATACTAATGTATGCTAAATATGCAATATAAATGTAACACAAAATAGACAAAAATATTTTGCATTTTTGAAAAAATATGCTATTATAATGCTAAGAGTTCAATTTTGTCAGCAATGGAGGAATAAATGGCCAGCATCAGACAAATCAAATATAGTAAAGATTTTGATATTGAAGATATAGATATCAAAGAATTGGAAACTCAAGAAACCAGAGAAAATATTGCAGATGATTTTGATAGAGAACAAGCTCAAAGCATTTTTGATGTATATAACAAAATAAAAGGCGATAGTACCAAAGAAGCCAAATTCAAAGAGCTATATGCTTTAATGTCTGATATGAATAGTGCTGAATGGGCATACGATGGTAAAGAAAATAAAACACTGCTTAATGAAAAAGACGGAGTTCAAACCTTAAGAATCAAAAATTTGGGCGGAAGCGGACTGGATCTTGCCATTACAGATGACAAATCATTTATTTTTGAGCAAGGTGGCCTTACCGATTGGCAAGTTGCATCATTTGCAAGTTTTTTTGCTGACCATGGTATGACCCCGGAATCGTTTGAAGGGGTTAAAGACCTAAAAGTAACTAATGCCAAAGGCGAAGAAATCGGAACATTTGAACAAGTATATGCTTCTTATACTGATTATAGTCAATATGAAGGCAAAAGCGCAGAAGAATTATCTAAACTTCTTGAAGGTAAAGAAGGCTATACCGAATATATGGCTGCTATAGATAGACGTGGTGCTATTAAAGCTCAGGGTAATTTAACTCCGGAATTACAAGCTGAGTTGGAAGCTCTAAATCGTCAAATAGCAACTTTTGAACCGGCACTTGTCAGAGCGCAAGAACAACAGCAGTCTCAAGAGGAAAAAGGCGCTGATATTCACGCTTCTGGTAATCAGCAAGAAGATGATAATCAATCCCAATCTCAACAACAATCGTCTCCACAGACAGATAATGATGATAATAAAGACTACGAACTTCCCAAAGGAAATGAAGATGACTTGGGAGGTTATGATAATGTATCTTTTAATTCTTATATTGAAGGTGCCGAGAAAGATAAAAAGCCGAGCCTTAGGACATTTAAATCTACTTTAGGATTTCGTGGCGGAATTATGCGTGTTGATAAAAAATGTATTCGTCAACGCCGGATGCCCGATGGTAGTTATGTAATCAGTTTTTATAACAGCGAAGAAGATAAACTCAAAGACGGTAAGGTTGACCCCAAAACCGGTATTGCCAAACATACCAAACGTTGTGCTTTGAGATATTATCCCGGCAAACCGCCAACAATCGGTGTTTATATTCCCCAAGGTTCTAAAGTAGAAGGCGGTGTAGCCAAAGGAGCTCTCGGAACATTAAAAAATATGGGCTACAAATATTTTACCATGCCTCCATCATATGATATCGGCGGAGAGGTGTTTGGCTCATTTATGACAGCAGCCGGAGATCAACTGATGTGTCCGCGTCTTAAACGCTCCGCAGATGATACCGAAGGATGTGATATGGGTAATGATAACCTTAATCAAATCCTCAAAGGCATAAAAGATAAAGATGAAGGTAATGATAAAGATCTTAAGCTTTTCAAAATGCGTCTGGTTGAAGAAATAAATTCGTATTACAAAGCATCAGATAAGTTAAGAGATAGCGCTGCAATGCTTGCCGGTGATGTGAAGTTTGATCATTGGGCTTCTTCAACTCTTCCTCGTTTGAATCGTTATATCAAAAATGGTACCGAACAAGGTTGGAATGCGGTTGATGTTGCTTGCGCTTATGCTGCTCAAGCTAAAGTTGCTGAAGCAATTCATAAAGGTGAGCTTACTTATGCTGATGAAAACGGACAAGAACATCGTGTAAAATATGATTATCTGGCTGAGAAGGAACTGGCTGCGAAACAAGATGATATAATAGATAAAATGTTTAAGTCCGAAATGCGCAAAGCAGAACCAAATGTTATTGCGTATTTTAAGGAAAATTGTCATGCCGGATCAAGTGAACAAAGTTATGATGATGAAGGAAATCAACAAGATCAATATAATGATAAAAATAATAAAAATCTTAGCCAACGAGATTTTGATAATGCTTCTCGTAAATTGGTAGATCACTTCCGTGATGACGTTGCCGGTGGTACATTTAGTGCAATTTGTGGCAAATATCCTGGCTCTGAGAAAACTAAAGATTGGCGTCCGGAGAGAACAACCGGTTATACCAATATCAAAATTGGTAATGAAAACAATAGATTTGGCAATCTTCACGGTAACAGAAGACGACAACAGTCAACGCCACAACGTCAGCAATCTACCCGATAAAAAAAAGGGAGCTTGATGTTCAAGCTCCCTTTCTTCTATTAAACTTTTTCAATCCACTTTATTTTGCTTTCATCATAGCGATCGTCAGGCTGTTTGGGAGTTTCCGCCGGATACCCCATCGGCACAATTGCAAACGGACGAATATTTTCCGGTAAATTTAACCTTTCTCGTAATGCATCAACAATTTTTTGCATTGGAGCAGCACCGCAATAGCAAGTTCCGACCCCTTCTGCCCATGCCGCTAATAATAATGATTGGGTAGCTATAGCACAATCCACATCAACATAAGTCCATTTTTCATCATCTTTATCACGGCTAAAAGCTTTATCGGTGTCGCCACATACGATAACCACACAAGAAGCATTTTTAGCAAAAGATGTCCAGCGTTGAATATAGCGCAATTCTTCCATAAATTTTTTGTCTTCAATTACCAAGAATTCCCACGGCTGCATATTATGCGCACTTGGCGAATGTTGTGCGGCTTTAATGATTTTTTTTATAGTTTCTTTATCAATTTTTTTATCTTGATATTGTCTGACCGAACGCCTGGTCAATAAGCCTTCCATTAATTCCATAATTAAACTCCAAAATTAAATCACTTGATTGAATTTTGCATAATATTACCAAAAAGTCAAGCTTATTTGCCGTTTATTATGGTCAAAGCATCTTCCAACGTCAGCTCTTTGTCTTTCATTGCTTTCGGTATTGCATAATTAGTATGTCCGCTTTTCAGATACGGTCCATATCTGCCAGAAAGCAAATGAATTTCTTGTTTATTCTTCGGATTGACCCCCAATACCTGCCCGCTTGGGCGTTCTTTGGCACCGGACAATAATTCTTTTGCTCTTTCTAGAGTAATATTAAAAATATTATCATTTCCGCGCAAAGATTGAGACTTGTTGCCTTGCTTAACATAAGGACCGAACTTTCCGGTATTAACGGTTATATCTTCTCCCAAATCAAAAGGCATGGATACCAAACGAACAGCCTGTTCTACGGTCAATTCTTCCGGAGTTATTCCTTTAGGCAAAGCCGAACGTTTGGGCTTTTCGGTTGTAGCGGTTGCATCTTCGCCTAATTGTACATAAAAACCGTATGGTCCTTTTTTCAGATAAATATTCATTCCGTTTAATTCACCGAGAATCTTATCTTCCGGATTCGTTGTTTTAGAACTTGCCGAAGCTTCTTCATCGGTGGTATCAACTAATGGTTTGGTATATTTACAGTCCGGATAGTTGGAACATCCTATAAACGCTCCGAATCTTCCCAATTTTACGCTTAATTTTCCTTGTCCGCAGTCAGGACAAACTCTCGGGTCAGATCCGTCTTCACGTGGCGGAAACAGATGATAAGCCAAAACTTCATCAATTTTTTCAATAACTTCACTTATCTGTAATGGTTTAACTGCTTCAATATTTTTAATGAACTTAACCCAAAAACCGTTTAGCAGTTTTTTCCATTCCATTTCACCGGCAGAAACATTATCCAAAAACTCTTCTAATTGCGCCGTAAAATCATATTCTACATATTTTTTGAAGAAGTTCTCTAAAAATACGGTTACGATTCTTCCTCTGTCTTCCGGTATAAAACGCAATTTTTCTACTCTCACATATTTGCGTTCTTGCAATACCGCAATAATTGTTGCATAGGTTGAGGGGCGTCCGATTCCCAGTTCTTCAAGTTTTTTGACCAAACTTGCTTCCGTAAAACGCGGTGGTGGAACCGTAAAGTGTTGTTCGGGAGTGATTTCTCCTTTGCTCACACTTTCTCCGTTTTCTACATTAGGCAAAATTTTGTTTTCATCATCTTCATCAGCATCATCTTTAGATTCCTGATAAAGTTTCAAGAATCCGTCAAAGTCAATAACTTGTCCGTTAGCCCGCAACATAATTAACTTATCAGCTGATATGGAATCAACTACCACCTTATCCATAATTGCCGGATTCATTTGGCAGGCAACTGTTCGTTTCCAAATTAATTCGTATAGTTTATGTGCATCTGCATCAAGTTTTGCTTCCATCTTTTTGGGAGTGTTCATCACGTCAGATGGGCGGATTGCTTCGTGAGCTTCCTGAGCATTTTTAGATTTGGTTTTATATTCTTTAGGTACTTTAGGCAAATATGCCTCGCCAAAATATTTTAAGATAGCATCTCGGCAAGCATCTATTGCTTCTTTAGATAAGTTTACCGCATCAGTACGCATATAGGTTATAAATCCGTCTTCATAGAGTTTTTGAGCAATCTGCATTGTTTTTTTGGCTGAAAAACGAAGTTTGCGAGCAGCTTCTTGTTGTAATGTAGATGTGGTAAACGGTGGAGCCGGATAACGATTGGTTTTTTTGCGCTCCACATTAGCTATACTAAACTCTTGAGCCTCAATTTTAGCTTTTGCTTCAAGAGCTTTTTCTTCAGAATTAAGGTCAAATTTTTCCAATTTTTTACCATCTAATTGGATTAAACGAGACTTAATCAGCGCCTGCGTTTTGGTAATCAACTCCGCATCAATCGTCCAATATTCTTCAGCCTTAAACTTTTCAATTTCAGTTTCTCTTTCACAAATCAGACGAAGAGCAACAGACTGCACCCGACCGGCTGATTTTGATCCGGGGAGTTTGCGCCACAAAACCGGAGATAACGTAAAGCCGACCAAGTAATCCAACGCACGCCTTGCCATATAGGCAGATACCAAATTATCATCAATTTGCCGAGGATTCTTAATTGCTTCTCCTACCGCTGATTTGGTAATTTCATGAAATACCACACGTTCAATTTTTTTATCTTTGAGTAGTTTTTTTGCTTTCAACTCCTCCAAAATATGCCATGCAATAGCTTCTCCCTCTCTATCCGGGTCGGATGCAAGGACAATCGTATCACATTCTTTAACCGCTTTAACAATATCGGCCAATCTTTTTTTTCCGCCGGCAGATAATTCCCAAGTCATTGCAAAATCTTCATCCGGATTAACCGAACCGTCTTTACTCGGCAAATCTCTGATATGTCCGAAACTGGCTAAAACCTGATAATCTTTGCCTAAATATTTATTAATTGTTTTAGCTTTTGCCGGAGACTCTACAATAACAAGTTTCATCTTACTTACCTTTTATTAACGCTACTTTATTACCGCTTTGGCGCTCAATTTTACCACTCATTTCCAGTTCTAATAATTCTAAGGCTATTTCAGCCTCGCTCATTCCGCTGGCGCGAATAATCTCGTCCACATATACTCCATCAAAGTTCAAATAGTCAATGATTTTTGTTTTATTCAGATTTTGTGTTTGTTTCACGACATTATTATTTTCTAGTTTTAACTCTTGTTGTTTGGGGCGCTTAAGTACAATATTTTTATATTCTGACGGTATGTCTAAACATTTAATAATATCTTGTGCATTTTCAATCAAGAAAGCACCGTTTTTGATAAGATTATTCGGACCGCAGCTTCTTGCTTCCAAAGGAGCCCCCGGTATTGCAAATATTTTACGATTATGGTCAGCTGCTATTTCTGCCGTAATTAAAGAACCTGATTTATTGGTGGCTTCCACAACTAATGTTCCTGCGGATATTGTAGCCACGATTCTGTTTCTGCGAGGGAAATTATTGGCTTGGGGCAACGTTTCCGGACTGAATTCGGATATTATGCACCCTTGCTCGGCAATTTGACAATATAAACTTTTATTTTCATTCGGATACGGAATGTCTGCTCCGGTTCCCAGTACGGCAATTGTTGCCCCGCTTTGTTGCTTGGCATATAAAGCCCCTTTATGAGCAGCCGCATCAATTCCTCTGGCCATGCCGGAAATTACCATAACATTTTGTTCGGTAAGGTCAAATGCGATTCGTGAGGCGGTTTTTCGTCCGTTTATAGAAGCATTTCTTGCCCCTACAATAGCCACTGCGGGAATTTGATTCAAAATATTATAATTGCCGATGGCATATAAAACCGGAGGAGCATCGGGAATATTCAAAAGTATTTGAGGATAATTCTTATCATCATAAGTAATTACGTGCATATTCTTTTTTATGGCATTTTCATAAATATCCTCAGCCTTAGTTCGGGATAGTAAATTTATTTTTTTTACTTCTGATATATTTTCAATTGCATTTTTGACCGAACCATAGCGCTGTAATAGTTTATAAAACGTAATCGGCCCCAAATTATCGGAGTTGATTAATTGAATCGTATTAATTACGTTTTCTTCGTTATGCACCATAAATCTCTATTTTTTGAGTTTTATTTTACTTTCCTGTCCTTCTATTAATCTCGCAAAATTTGCGTGATGGCGTACTAATAACAAAACAACAATCAATGTATAAAAAATTGTATAAGTTATTCCTGCCATAAAATAGGTTAATATCGGTGTTAATGTTGCTGCGGTAATGGCTGCTAAAGATGAGTATTTAAATACAAATGCCGTTACAATCCAAATCAACAAAGCCAACAAAGCAATTTTAGGAGTTAGGACCAAAACTAATCCGAAAGAAGAAGCTACCCCTTTCCCGCCTTTGAATTTTAGCCATACCGGAAAGTTATGCCCTAGTATTGCACAACCACCGGCAACTAAAGCCGCTAAAGTAGATGTATCTGTTAAATTACCAAAGATTGTAACATTACTTTCCGGAACAATTGTTTTGGCAATATATGCTGCAATACCGGCCTTAAAAGCATCTAACAAAACGGTAAGCAAGGCAAGGGTTTTATTGCCGGTACGCAATACATTGGTTGCACCGATGTTGCCTGACCCTATTTTTCTGATATCTCCATAACCGGCCAAATAGCAAAGAACCAAACCGAACGGTATTGAGCCGATTAAATATCCTCCGATTCCCAATATCCAAAAAAGTAAATTATCAGTCATCGTTCCTCCTCATCTTATATTTTGAATTGATTCTTTTCTAACCTACAATCCTAATTTTTGCAAGAGTTAACATTTATTAAGCTAATCAGTTTAAACTGGTGGTCTGAAAAAGTCATAAATAATTAATGACAAATGGATTAAAGTTGTTAATATTGAAAAAAACAAACAGCAAAGGGTAAAGTATGAAACCTGCATATAAACGTATTTTGCTAAAACTTTCCGGAGAAGGACTTATGGGCAACAAAAGTTTTGGTATGTCCGGCGAAGTTATTAAAGACTTAGCTATGCAAATCCGAAAAGTTCATCAAAGCGGGGTTGAAGTATGTATCGTAGTTGGCGGCGGTAATATTTTTAGAGGAGCAAAAGAAGCCTCCAAAGGAATGAACCGAACCGTTGCGGATCAGGTGGGAATGCTTGCAACGGTAATGAATGCGCTTTATATTCAAAATGCGCTGGAAGACATTGGAACACCGGCAAGAGTCCTTTCCGGCTTAAGTATTCCTCAAGTTTGTGAGACATACATGTATCGTCGTGCATTGCGCCATCTTGAAAAAGGTCGGGTGATAATTTTTGCCGGAGGTACCGGAAACCCTTATTTTACAACTGATACCGGAGCAGCTTTGCGTGCATCTGAAATGCAGTGTGATGCTCTGCTTAAGGCTACACAGGTAGATGGTGTATATGATGCGGATCCCAAAAAGAACAGTAATGCCGTTCGTTATGATAAAATCTCTTATGAAGAGGTTATTCAAAAAGAACTGGCAGTTATGGATATTTCTGCCGTGGCATTAGCAAAAGAAAATCATATTCCCATAATTGTGTTCTCGCAGCATAATGCCGATGCTTTAGAGCAAGCTGTTTGCGGAAAAGGAAAATTTACGATTATTAAATAGACAACAAGAGGTAAACATGTCTGATTTTATTGCAATAAAAAATGATAGCCAAACCAGAATGGATAAAACAATCGATTCGTTTAAGTCTGACTTAGGAAGTTTGCGTGCCGGTCGTGCGCATATAAGCTTGCTTGACGGTATAATGGTTGAGGCTTATGGCTCTATGACACCTTTAGCACAAGTAGGTACAATTTCTGTTCCTGATGCTCGCACCTTATCGGTTAGTGTTTGGGATAGAGGGTTGGCTAAAGCTGTAGAAAAAGCTATTATGGAATCTGATCTCGGCTTAAACCCTGCCTCAGACGGACAATTAATACGTATCCCGATTCCTCCGTTGTCGGAAGAACGTCGTAAAGAACTTTTGAAGGTGGCCGGTAAATATGCGGAGAGCAATAAAGTTGCGATTCGTAATATCAGAAGAGACGCTTTAGACGGTATCAAAAAACTTAAAAAAGATAATCTTATCTCTGAAGATGAAGAAAAACGTTATGAAAATGAGATTCAAAAATTAACCGATGAAGCTATCAAAAAAATAGATGAAATGATGGTTCAAAAAGAAAAAGATATTATGCAAGTGTAATAGAGGCTAAGAAGTTGAGTTCGGAACTATTACAACATATAGCCGTTATTATGGATGGAAACCGTCGTTGGGCAAAAAAACACGGATTGCCTGGCACAGCCGGACATAAAAAAGGAGCGGAGACCCTTCAGGAAATTGTGAAATTCGCAAACGAGCAAGGAATTAAATATCTGACTTTATATGCTTTTTCTACAGAAAATTGGCAAAGAGATGCTGATGAAGTTTCTGCACTTATGGATCTGTTGCGCCAATATTTGAGTAAAGAGCTTAAAGACTTGCAAGAAAACGATGTAAAGATAGTGTTTATCGGCGAGCGTCAAATGCTTGATAGTGATATTACTGATAAAATGTCAAAAATTGAGCAAGATACAGCTCATAACGATGGCTTAGTTTTATGTATTGCATTGAGTTATGGCTCCAGACAAGAAATTGTTGCGACTGCAAAAAAGATAGCATCTATGGTCAAACGTGGAGACATTAAAGTTAACGATATAGATACAAAAATGTTTTCTGATATGCTTTATACCAAATCTATTCCCAATCCGGATATTGTAATTCGCACCGGAGGAGAAATGAGAGTAAGCAATTATCTTTTATGGCAAATAGCATATTCTGAGTTATTTTTTTCTCCTACTTTATGGCCTGATTTTAATGCCAAAGAGTTAGAGCAAATAATCCAAAAATTCAATCAGCGGGAGAGGCGATATGGAAAAGGCTAAGATTAATTCTCTGATTAAACGAATTGTGACATCATTAATTTTAATACCTATTGTTATAGGTAGTTTGTTTGCCGGTTACCCTTATGTGCAGATTTTGGCATTTTTGGTTGGTTCTTTGCTTTCTTGGGAATGGGCGCAAATGGTTCCTTCGGTAAGAGGAGCTTTTTATGCGGTTTTATATAGCTTTGTAGTTGCAGTCTCAATTTTCATGGGACCATCTTGTCCGTATTGGATTGTCTTATTCGGAGCAACCGCATTGGCATACTATAAATCTAAAGACGAAAGTCGCAGAAACCTTCTTATTATGGGTGTACCATATATTTCCATCGGTATCGGTTCAATAATGTGGCTATACGAATTACTTGGTTTTGGTGTTGTTTTTTGGTTTATGCTTGTGGTTTGGTTTATGGATATCGGAGGTTTCGTTGTCGGTTGTAGCCTCAAAGGTCCTAAACTTGCTCCTCAAATCAGCCCGAACAAAACATGGTCCGGTTTAATTGGCGGAATTTTATTTTCAGTTTGTATCGGTAATTTATATTGTTGGTATATGGGAGCCGGAGCTCATCTGTTATACTATGGAGTTTTGGCAGGAGTTATAGCATTTGTTTCACAAATCGGTGATTTAGTTGAATCTCGTATTAAACGCAGTCTGAATTTGAAGGATTCCAGCAATTTGATTCCCGGACACGGTGGTATTTTTGATCGTATAGACGGTTTGATTTTTGCAGCTCCGTTTGTTTATGTTCTATTTCGTTATGTTTTAATTGTTTTATAAGGTATGTTTAATTATGAGTTGGCTTATTGATAGTGCTTATTACATTGTTCCGTTTATTATTCTTTTAGGAATATTGGTATTTGTTCATGAGTTTGGGCATTTTCTTGTTGCAAGAATGTGTGGAGTTGCCGTTTCAGAGTTTTCCATCGGTTTTGGCAAAAAACTATGGGGGCGTAAAGATAAATCAGGCACGGAATGGCGTATCGGAGCAATTCCTTTAGGCGGCTATTGTAAGTTTCTGGGGGATGATGATGCCGCCAGTGGAACAGGAGACGTATCTTCGTTAAGTGAAGAGGATAAAAAGCGCGCTTTTAGTACCCAAAATCCATTTAAAAAACTTGCCATTGTAGTTGCCGGACCTGCAGCAAATTATGTTTTTGCAATTTTGATATTTGCTTCCATATTTTTCTTTTTAGGCAAAATAGATTTTCCTCCGGTTGTCGGCGATATCATCAAAGGGGGAGCAGCCGAAGCAGGAGGAGTATTAAAAGGCGATAGAATTATCTCCATTAACGGCAAACAAATCAAAAGCTTTAGTCAAATAGCTCAAGAAGTTGCGATGCACACCGGCGGGGATATCAAATTAGAAATCAAACGTCATGGTGAAATCATCAAAAAATCTTTTCCGCTTAAAACTGTTCCTTTGACGGTTGAACCCAAACAAACCAATCCTAATCGTCCTCTTTTGGGGATTCGTTCAATAAATGTTGTTGAAGTAGAAGATGTGGATTTATCTTTATGGCAATCTTTTTCAGATGCGACTTATGAGGCATGGAGAATTACTGTTGTAACATTACGCGGTATCTCACAAATGATAACCGGACAGCGTTCTGCTGACGAAGTAGGTGGTATCATCCGTATTGCTGAAATGTCCGGAGATATTACCAAAACCAGTGGCTTTATAGATTTTGTTGCTTTTATGGCTTTATTATCAATTAATTTAGGGCTGATTAACTTATTCCCGATACCGTTACTTGACGGCGGACATGTTGTTATCTATACCCTAGAGATAGTTACTCGCAGAGAGCTTAGTGATAAAATCAAAGAATATATATTCAAATTCGGATTTTTGATTTTGATAGCTTTAATGTTATTTGCCACATATAATGATATCGTTCACATATTTAATCGTTGGTTTTCTTAAAGGAATATAAAAATGAAAATTCTGCAAACAGGGACTATCGCAGTAGCTTTATTGAGTAGTGTTTCCGCACATGCGGCATCTGTTTATGTTCGGGATATTAACATAGACGGATTGCAGCGGGTTGAACGTGAAACCGTGTTGTCTTACGTTGATATAAAAAAGAATACCTCATCTTCAGATAAAAAATTAGATGAAGCACTTAAGCAATTATATTCAACCGGATTGTTTAATGATGTATCTTTAAATGTTACTCCTGACGGAATTTTGAATATTAAAGTTGAAGAAAACCCCATCATTAATCAAGTTTTATTTGATGGAAATGATAAAGTTGATGATGAAATGCTGACATCAGAAATCAGATTATCGCCTCGTTCCACTTATTCTCGTTCCAAAGTTCAAGAGGACATTCAGCGTATCTTAGAGGTTTACAAACGCTCAGGGCGATATGCGGCAGTTGTGGAACCTCAAATAATCAAGCGTGATCAAAACAGAGTAGATTTGATATTCAAAATAGATGAAGGTCCATTGGCGGTTATTGATAAAGTTAATTTTATCGGCAATAAACATTATGATTTTGATGACTTACAAGAAGTCATTATGAGTAAAGAAAGTCGCTGGTACCGTATATTCTCATCTTCAGAAAACTACGATGCCGAAAAAACAAATTATGATAAAGAATTATTACGCCGTTTTTATTATAAACGTGGTTACGCAGATTTCAGAGTTGTCTCTGCGGTTGCGGAGTTAAGTCCGGATAGCAAATCATTTGTTGTTACTTATGTTTTGGATGAAGGAAAACGCTATAAAGTAAACAAAATAGAAGCCGTATCAGATATTACCGATATCAGACCTGAAGCTTTGAATGAATATATGGAATTGGAAGTTGGTGATTGGTACAATAATGATAAAGTAGAAAAAACAATCACGGTACTTACCGATGAATTAGGGAAAAAGGGTTTTGCATTTGTAGATATCACACCGGAATTAGTCAAAGACACCGAAAACGGCAAAGTTGATATTTTATTCCATATTAATGAAGGACAACGAATTTTTGTAGATAGAATTAATATTAAAGGTAATACCCGTACTCATGATGAGGTTATTCGTAGAGAGTTCCGTTTAGAAGAGGGCGATGCCTTTAATGTATCCAAGATTAAAGATTCTCGGCGCAATGTGGAGAATTTGGACTATTTTAGCAAGGTTGATATTTCCACCACTCCCAAAGATGCCAACAAAGCTGATTTAGATGTAACCGTAGAAGAAAAATCTACCGGATATTTCAATGTTGGGGTTGGATATTCTACTGTTAACGGAGCATTGGTAAGAGCCGGAGTAACTGAAAATAATTTCCGCGGATTAGGGCAACACTTGAGTTTAGATGCCGGTGTTTCTCAACGTCCACAAGATTACAACTTAAGTTTTACCGAACCATACTTCTTAAATCGTCGTTTGCGTGCCGGTTTTGATATTTTCCGCACGGAAGAAGATTACCAAGATGAAAGTTCTTATGACAGTTCTTATACCGGCGGACGTTTACGCACCGGTTGGAACTATACAGATGACTTATCTCAACAAGTTCGTTATACCCTAAGAGAAGACGAAATTACCAATGTCGGAAGCGAAGCCTCTAAGTATATTAAGGAAGAAGAGGGAAGTTATGTTGATTCTTCTATCGGTCAAACAATAGTATATGATAAAAGAGACAGTGCTATGTTCCCCAAAGAAGGATACTTTTTATCTTTCAGTAATGATGTTGCTGGTCTTGGTGGAGATGAAAAATACCTCAAATTTGATGCTAAGGCATATACTTATTATACTTTAGCAGATTACTATACCTTTAAGTTATTTGCCAATGCAGGCTATATTACCGGCTACGGTGGTAAAGATGTTCGCTTACCTAACCGCTATAACCTTGGTGGTAATACACTGCGCGGTTTTGATGTTGCCGGTATCGGAGCCAGAGATAAATATACTAAAGACGCTTTAGGCGGTAACTGGATGGTTTACACCGGAGGAGAGGTTAACTTCCCGATAGGTTTGGATGAAGTTGGCATTAAAGGAAGAACCTTTGTTGATATGGGTATGCTCGGAAAGCCGGATAATTTAAATACGGCTGATGTGGAATATTCTTCTTCTCCGAGAGTATCTGCCGGTTTTGGTTTCCAATGGCTTTCGCCGATGGGGCAGATAGATATTGACTTCGGTTTCCCGATAGTCAAAGAAGATTATGATGAAACTCAAGTATTCCGTTTGAATTTTGGAACACGTTTATAAAAATTAAAGGAGCATAAAAGATGGTAGATTCACGTTTTTACAAAAATAATGGCCCCTTAACATTAGCAGAAGTTGCTAAAATTTGTGAAGCCGAATTGACAGATATATCTAAATCTGATGTAAAAATAAGTAATTTATCAACCTTAGAAAAAGGCAAAGAAGGAGATATCTGTTTTTTCTTTGATAAAAAGAAGAAGTCTCAAGGAGCAGATATAAAGGCAACCGCATGTGTTACTACAGCAGAGTTGTCCGAATATGTTAATCCTAATGTTATTAAATTGATATCGGCAGATCCACATAAAGGGTTTGTTAATCTGAATTATGCTCTTTATACTGAAGTTTTGCCCCAAGCAGAAATAAAATCAACTGCAATTGTTCCCAATAGTGCAGAGATTGGCAAAAATTGTTTTATTGGAGACTACGCAGTAATTGGGGAAAATGTTAAAATAGGTGCCAATTGCATCATTGAGCCACATGTAGTTATCGGCCACGATTGCATTATCGGAGATAACTGCCGTATCGGTTCCGGTGCCAACATCATGCATTGTCAAATGGGTAACAATTGTTACATTTATGGTGGCGCTCGTATCGGATGGGATGGATTTGGCTTTATGATGGTCAATGGTTCACACAAAAGGATTCCGCAGTTAGGACGAGTAATTATCGGCAACGATGTAGAAGTCGGCGCCAATAGTTGCATTGACCGTGGAGCCTTAGATGATACGGTAATAAGTGATGGTTGCCGTATAGATGACTTAGTGATGATAGCGCATAATAATCAACTTGGGCGCGGCTGTATTATGGTTTCTCAAACCGGTATCGCCGGAAGCTGTAAGTTTGGAGATTATGTTGTATGTGGTGGTCAAGTGGGGGTCGCTGATCATTTGAATATCGGCAGTGGCGCTCAAATTGGAGCTCAATCAGGAATTATGCGCGATGTAGATGCCGGTGCAATTTTAATGGGTTATCCGGCCGTTCCCATTAAAGATTTTATGCGTCAGGTATCTTACATTCAAAAGGCCGTAAAGAAATAAAAGGATTGAAATAAAATGTCAGAAATTAAAGTTTATCATATAGAAGATATAATGGATATGTTGCCACACCGTTATCCGTTTTTGTTGCTTGATCGCCTTGAGGTTGAAGAGGTGGGAGCCAAAGGTGTTGGTACCAAGAATGTAACAATGAATGAAGAGTTCTTTCAAGGACACTTCCCCGGTAATCCTGTAATGCCGGGAGTATTGCAAGTAGAAGCAATGGCACAAACAGCCGGAGCAATTGTTGTATCAGCAGATCCGGATTATAAAAACAGCAAGAAAAGTGTATTATTTATGTCTATTGACGGCGTTAAATTTCGCAAACCGGTAAAACCCGGCGACCAACTTAAAATGCACGTTGAAAAAATACGTGAACGCCGTAATGTATATGTCTTTAAGGGCCAAAGTATGGTTGACGGACAAATTGTTTCAGAAGCTGAATTTACCGCAATGATAGTTGGCTAAAAGCATCATAAACTTTTTACAAAAAAAGGCAGCTTAGCTGCCTTTTTTCATTATTGTTATATTATCATTTACCATGCACCATCCGGCCACGATCCGTCATTGGTAATTTGGGTGTGTCCAAAAGTAAGTTGACATTCTCCCAAAATATCTCCACAAGTAGTTGCGTCAAATAGATAAGGAATCGCCGGAGTTGTTCCGTTTAGTCCTGTGCAACCATAAAACATCCATTCAGCCTTTTTTAATTCTGATGGCAATTTAGGGATATTGCCGGTCAAGCTACTACAACCGTAGAACATATAACCACCATCAGTTAGTCCTAGTGGCAATTTAGGGATATTGCCGGTCAAGCTACTACAACCGTAGAACATATAACCACCGTTGGTCAGTCTGGAAGGTAATTCAGGGATATTGCCGGTCAGGCTGCTACAACTACGGAACATAGAATAACCACTGGTTAACCCTGAAGGTAATTCAGGGATATTACCAGTCAAGCCACTACAGTTTAAGAACATATAACCCCCATCAGTTAGTCCTGGTGGTAATTCAGGGATATTGCCGGTCAGGCTGCTACAATCACGGAACATACTGTTACTCCTCTCTAATCCTGATGGTAATTCTGGAATACTGCCGGTTAAACCACTGCAACCATTAAACATTGAGGTGCCATTCGTTAATGTTGGTGGTAATACTGGGATATTTCCCGTTAAACCGCTACAATAGTAAAACATATTGCTAGCATATTGTAAATTTGTGGGCAATGCGGGAATAGTACTTATAATAGTGCTTTTGCTGGAAAATGCATCTGCATAGCTAGTAACACTCGGCAAGTTAAGGCTTAATAAATGAGTTATATTGGCGTAAGTTGATGTAGATGTTAAAAAATGCTTTATCGTTCCGCTTAAAATGATATCAAAATCTCCTGTTTCTGTATAAGTATGAGAAACTGAAGTTGCTCCATGATAACTTTCTACCGTTCCATCGCCCCAATCTACAGTAAATTTTCCGGAAGCATATCCTGGTTTTCCTGTAATTAGCTTTACAACTCCATTGACTGCGGTAACATTATAGCGCATTCCGATAACACCATCTATCTTTGTACAAACTCCATTTTGCCAATAATAACCAAGTTGACATTTAGTGACTTTATATTTATTTCCTTGTTCACACCCGATATCACAACTTTCACAAGTAGCATTATCCGGACAACTGTCTAATCCATAACCTGAACAATCTTTCGGCTCACAATCAAACGGACAATATACTTGGCTCTCATCAAACGGACAGGTCAAATATGCCTGTCCCTCACATAATTCTACCGTCTTGGTATAACCTAACTCCGCACAACTGGGGCGTATCTGACAATTCTGCGCTTGAACTGATGAGATAAAAGGAAACATTGTTAACAATAAAACTATAAACTTCCTCATAATAAATCTCCTTTTATTTTCGCAATAAATGCCGATAAATCCGTATCACACCAATAATCATCAAAATCCGTATAACCTAAAGCGCATCCTATCGGTTTGTAATAAACAGTAGTATTTCCACAACCTACACTACAACTCTCACAAGTAGCATTATCCGGACAACTGTCTAATTCATAACCGGAACAATCATTAGGCACACAGGTTGCACATACCTTACATTTGGTATCACAACCCTCTACCGTACCGGTGGTATCACAACCGTATTCACAATTCTCTTTTAAGGGATAATCCGCATTCTCTGGATAATCACACGCACTTTCATAACATACCTTACACTTAATATCGCACCCATCAGCTATATACGTCTCTTTACATCTTAAACCATTACAATCTATATCTGTAA
>JAFTII010000033.1 GCA_017457005.1 Alphaproteobacteria bacterium
GGATTATCAAACATAACAGGTAATGTCCCTGAATTTGGAGCCAATTTAACTAACGGTCAATATATGTTTATGGATTGTCGTTCGTTAACAGGAAGTATCCCAAGTCTTCCCAATACATTAACTAATGGTTATGGAATGTTTGGTGGCTGTTCAAGCCTAACCGGAAACGTGCCGGAATTACCTGATACATTAGAAGATGGATATCGTATGTTTTATGGTTGTAGTTTATTAACCGGAACAGCTCCAACAATGCCGACAAGTTTGACATCATATAACGATATATTTTTAGGCACACAAGTTACCAATAACGAAACCACCCCTTGGCCGGATAGTGCGTGGTAAAACACTTTTATAAGTTTGTATTTATCTGTCAGGCGATAAACTCGTGAGTTTTGGTAAACTTGATTTTAGGGAAGTCTTCCATAGTTTTGTTCAAGTGCCAAGCATTGCGCGCTAAGAAAACCACTGCGCCATCGTTATCTTCTGCCAAATTCATGCGATTTGTATTTTCAAATTTGTTCCATTCGGCTTTGTCGTCACAACTAACCCATCTTGCGGTATAGTATTGTGTAGGTTCAAACATAACCGGCAATCCGAATTCATTTTTGATTCTATCAGCCATCACTTCAAATTGCAGCACGCCTACAACTCCGACAATCCATTCGGCACCGATAATCGGTTTGAAGATGCTGGCACCGCCTTCTTCGGCAATTTGTTTTAGAGCATCGCCCAAATGTTTTGATTTCAAAGGGTCAAGAGCTCTGACAGATTTTAGCAGTTCCGGAGCAAATGCCGGAATACCGGTAAAGTTAAATTTTTCTCCTTCAGTAAGAGTATCTCCAATTCTTAGTTGTCCATGATTGGGAATACCGATAATGTCTCCGGCAAAAGCATCTTCAGCCAGTTCTCTTTCTTGTGCTAAAAACATTACCGGAGTAGGTACTTTAATTTCTTTTCCGGTTCTTACTTGCAACAGTTTCATCCCGCGCTTAAAATGTCCGGAACAAATACGCATAAATGCTATTCTGTCTCTGTGTTTAGGATCCATATTTGCTTGGATTTTGAATACAAATCCGCTTACCTTATTTTCATCAGGTTTGATTTCTCTCTCAATTGCCGGATGCGGGCGAGGAGTAGGGGCAATATTATGCAGTCCTTCCAATACTTCGCGTACGCCAAAATTATTGATGGCACTTCCAAAGAATACCGGAGTTAATGTGCCTGATAAATAAGCCTCTAAATCAAACTTTGGACAAAGCTCTTTAATCATTTCCACATCTTCACGCAATTTTTCGGCCATGTGTGAGGGGAGCAATTTATCAAGTTTCTCGTCATCTAATCCGTTACAAGTTTCAATTGTGGCATTTATTTGTGATTTGTTTCCGGTTTTATTCATCAGGATTAACCTGTCACCTAATAAATCATAGCAACCTAAAAAGTCTTTTCCGCTACCGATAGGCCAACTTGCCGGAGTAACATCCAGTGCTAAAGTTTTTTCAATTTCATCAAGTAGAGCAAAAGGGTCTTGTCCTTCACGGTCAAGCTTATTGATAAATGTTAAAATCGGAACATCACGCAGGCGACAAACTTCAAATAATTTTTTAGTTTGAGTTTCAATACCCTTAGCAGAGTCCAAAACCATGATTGCGGAATCAACAGCTGTAAGTACCCGATAAGTATCTTCGGAAAAGTCTTCGTGACCGGGAGTATCCAATAAATTGAACGTAATTCCGTTATATTCAAACGTCATAACAGAAGAGGCAACAGATATTCCTCGTTCTTGTTCAACCTTCATCCAGTCGGAATGAGCGCGCCTGTTTTCTCCACGAGCTTTAACAGCTCCGGCCTGTTGGATTGCACCGCCGAATAACAAGAGTTTTTCGGTTAGAGTTGTCTTACCGGCATCAGGGTGAGAAATAATCGCAAATGTTTTGCGTATATTTGGCTTGTTTTCAGGCATATTAAAACTTTCAAATTATTCTAAACTGCGGTTGTTGTAACCTTATTTTAAGAATGAGTCAAGACCGGATTATCCGCGATAATTACGAATACTGTCATCTTTTTCAAAAAGATACAATAAAGTACGCAAAGCTTGTCCACGCTTGGTCTCTAATTTTGGATCCATCTCTAAAATAAGCTTGGCATCCTGATTGGCAATATGCAGTAAGTTTTTATGAACTTCCATGTTTGCTATTTTGAAGTTTATAAATCCGCTTTGTTTGGTTCCCAATATTTCTCCGCCGCCTCGTAGTTCCAAATCTTTTTCGGCAATCATAAATCCGTCTTCGCTATCGCGCATAATATTTAGTCTTTCTTTTGCAGTTTCGCTTAGAGGATAGTTATACATCAACATACAAGTTGAAGCTTCAAAACCTCTTTTTATACGCCCCCGAAGTTGATGTAATTGTGCCAAGCCAAAACGTTCGGCATGTTCAATAATCATAATGGTTGCTTGTGGAACATTAACTCCTACTTCAATTACTGTAGTTGCCACCAAAAGTTTAATTTCTCCGTTTTTGAAACGTTCCATCACGGCATCTTTATCTTTTTCTTTCATTTTGCCGTGAACAAGACCTACTTTGTCTCCAAATATTTTTTGTAAAGATGAAAATCTTTCTTCCGCTGCTGCCAAATCAGATTTTTCAGATTCTTCTACCAAAGGACAAACCCAGTATGCCTGTGTTCCGGTTTCAATTTTTCTCTTTAAGGCTTCGGCAACTTCATTAAGTTTTGTCAGTGGCAAAACTCTGGTATCCACCGGTTTTCTGCCCTCCGGAACTTGATCTATCTTAGAATATTCCATATCGCCATACGCTGTAAGTACCAATGTTCTGGGGATTGGAGTCGCTGTCATAACCAAAATATCAGCCATGTTACCTTTTTCGGATAATGCCAAACGTTGATGTACACCAAAGCGGTGTTGTTCATCAACTACCACAAAAGCCAAATCCTTAAAAATTACCCCTTCCTGAAATAGGGCATGTGTTCCGATAAGTATGTCAATATCACCGTTTTGTAATTTATCAATAATCTCTTTGCGCTCTTTCGTTTTGGTTTTTCCGGTAAGTAGCGCTACCTTAACCCCGATGTCTTCACATAAAGGTTTAACTGTTTCCATATGTTGCTTGGCTAAAATCTCCGTAGGAGCCATAATAGCAGCTTGTGAATTACACTCTACGGCATTTAGCATTGATAACAATGCAACAATGGTTTTTCCGCTTCCGACATCTCCTTGTAAGAGGCGCAACATCCGATAAGGCTGCCCTTGGTCATTATAAATTTCTTCCAAAACATTTTGTTGAGCCTGTGTCAGATTAAACGGAAGTTTATCCAGTGTCTTTTTACGTAGCTCTCCGTTTCCGCATAAAATTCGCCCTTTTTGTTTTTTTATTTTTTTACGTACTAATGCCAAAGCAAGCTGATTTGCCAATAGTTCATCATAAGCTAATCTTGTTCTTTCCGCAGATGAAATATCTAAATCTGTCAGACATTTAGGATTATGAATTTTAATAATTGCATCATTAAAAGAACGCCATTTTTGTTGAACTAAAAACTTATCATCAAGCCATTCGCTGAAATTAGGAAGTTTTGCTAAGACCTGTTGCATATATTTGCCCATCATTTTGTTGGTAATACCGGCAGTTAACGGATAAACCGTTTCCATTCCCAAAACTTTGGCAATTTCTTCCGGACGAACAATATAATCCGGATGCGGCATTTGCAGTTGACCATTGAAACTTTCCGGTTTTCCGCTGATAACTCTCGTGCTTCCTATAGGAAGAGCTTTTGTAATGGACTGGGCATAAACCTTAAAAAAGATAAGAGTTAATTGATCCGTTTCATCTTCAACAATAACCCGATAAGGTTGTTTACTTGTTTTAGGGGGGATATGCTCAACTACTTTTACTGCTATTGTGCAGATCCGACCGGCAATCACATTATTTAAACGCGGCGAGTATGTTCTGTCAATAATGTTTGAGGGGAGGTGCCATAATAAATTTACAATCTTATCTCCGTTAACAAGATTGGCCAGCAGTTTATGAGTACGTTCGCCAACTCCTTTCAGAGTATTGATATCGGCAAAGAGAGGATATAAAATTTCCGGACGCATTTTTTCTTTCAAAAACAAATAATCTGTGATGACAAATTAACAAACTTCGTTTATATTCTAACAAAGATAATAAACTAACGATAATAAAATGCAATACGATATTAACAAATTAGGTTCATATACGATATCATCAGTTCCTTCAGGTTTTGATTCATTTTTGCTTAATGATTTCACAAATCAAAGTAAAGATATTTTATATATTGTCAGTGACGGGGTAGAATTAGCTCGCACCGCAGATTTATTACAATATCTTAATCCGAACTTAAAAATTTTGAGACTTCCGGCTTGGGATACAGTACCTTATGATAGAGTATCGCCCAATATCAATATCATTGCCGAACGAGTAGAGACGTTATCTGAACTTGCTTTAAATCCTTCGCCAAAATTTCCGCGAGTTACAATCGCCAGTATCGGAGCCGTATTACAAAAACTTCCGCCTAAAAAAGTTTTTATTAATTCTTTATGTGAACTTGCTATTGGCAGTAAGTTGAATTTTAATGATTTTACTCATTATGTATCAATAAACGGCTATACACATGTAGAGCAAGTCTATGAACCGGGAGAATATGCTATA
The DNA here is from genome assembly GCA_017457005.1 of Alphaproteobacteria bacterium. GTDB lineage: Bacteria > Pseudomonadota > Alphaproteobacteria > RF32 > CAG-239 > CAZU01. Next base: position 4,686 of record JAFTII010000033.1, read on the forward strand.
CGGGGTGATATTATAGATATTTTTCCGGTAGGGACAGATAAGCCCTTACGTATAGATTTATTTGATGAAGAAATTGAGCGCATTCGCACCTTTGATGTGATGAGCCAACGAACCCAAGGCGAACTTAAGTCTTATGTTTTTCGTGCTATGAGTGAAGTTCTTTTAGATGCTAATACCATCAAGTGCTTTCGGGGTAAATATCGTGAAGCCTTTGGCGCATCTTTCAAGGATGATGAAATTTATGAATCAATATCAAACGGTAAAAAATATATTGGAATGGAACACTGGCTTCCGTTCTTTTATGAGGAATCGTTATCGGGAATATTGGATTATCTGCCCAATGCCAAACTGATTTTAGGTAAAAATACCGATGAAGCAGCACAATCTAAAACTGAAAGTATTGCAGACTATTATCAGGCACGTCTGGAAGCCTTACAAATCAAATCAGCTACAGATATAGATACTTATCGTCCGGTTCAACCTGAGTTGTTATATTATACTGCCGGAGAATTTAAAAACATTGTTCAAAAAAAATCTCCTATTGAATTTAATCCTCTTTCAATTCCTGATGCGGAAGATGTTATAAATTGCGAAGTTATTCCGGTCAGAAATTTTTCTAATGCTAAAAATATTACTGCCGGTCAAATTTATGCCGATGTAAATGAATATTTACAACAAAACAAAAAATTAAAAAGAATTATTGCTTGTTATTCTGAAGGATCAAGAGAGAGAATAGCATCTCTTTTAAGTGAATACGGCAATCAAGAATTAACCTTTGCGGATAATTGGCAAGAAGCTCTTAGTAAATCTTCAAACAAAACCGTATTAATAATAATGCCACTGGCTCACGGATTTAAGAATCATGAGTTTTTATTAATATCAGAGCAAGATATTTTGGGCGAACGTCAAAATCGCAGACACAAAAAAATTACATCTAAAGATTTTATTGCTGATATTTCATCTTTATCTGTAGGCGATTTGGTAGTTCATATTGAGCATGGTATCGGTCGTTTTATGGGATTGGAAAATGTTACCGCCGGCGGAGCTCCGCATGATTGTCTTAAGATTATTTATGCTAACGATGATAAGCTTTTTGTACCGGTAGAAAATATAGATGTGTTGTCTCGTTATGGCTCTGATGATAATGTGCAATTAGATACTTTAGGCGGAAGCGCATGGCAAGCCAAAAAAGCCAAAGTTAAGCAAAAAATCAAAGACATTGCAGAAAAATTGATAAAAATTGCCGCCCAAAGACAATTAAAAAAAGCAGATTGCTTTATTCCGCAACAGGGAATGTTTGAAGATTTTTGCTCACGTTTTCCTTATGATGAAACCGAAGATCAATTGAATGCGATTCATGATGTTTTAGCAGATTTAAATACAACAGTTCCAATGGACAGATTGGTTTGCGGTGATGTAGGTTTTGGCAAGACAGAAGTCGCTTTACGTGCAGCTTTTGCGGTTGCCAGCAGCGGAGCGCAAGTTGCCTTAATTGTTCCGACCACACTTTTGGCAAGACAACATTACCTCAATTTTAAACAACGTATGGAAGGTTTTCCGGTAAAGGTAAAAATGTTGTCTCGTTTGGTTAGCGCCAAAGAGGCAGCCGAAACCAAACAAGGTTTGGCAGATGGAGCAATAGAAATTGTCATCGGGACACATGCTTTATTGGCTAAAGACATAAAGTTTTGTAATCTGGGACTTCTGATTATAGATGAAGAACAGCATTTCGGTGTTGCTCATAAAGAAAAAATCAAGCAACTCAAATCAGATGTTCATGTTCTGACCCTGACGGCAACTCCTATTCCGCGCACCTTACAATTATCACTTACCGGAGTTAAACAGCTTTCAATTATTGCCACTCCACCGGTAGATAGACTGGCTGCTCGCACATTTGTCATGCCCTTTGATAAAGTAATGATAAAAGAAGCCATTTATCGTGAAAAGTATAGAGGAGGGCAAATATTTTTTGTATGCCCTCGTGTTTCTGATATTTTTGGAGTAGAACAAGAGTTACGGGCATTAGTTCCGGATATTAAAATTTTGATTGCCCACGGCCAAATGCCGGTACGCCAATTAGAGGAAGTTATGAATGATTTTGCCGATGGTAAGGCGGATATGTTATTATCAACTACCATTATTGAATCCGGTATTGATATGCCTTCGGTAAATACTATGATTGTTCATCGTTCGGATATGTTTGGACTGGCGCAATTATATCAACTAAAAGGCCGTATCGGTAGAGGCAAAAAACGCGGTTATGCTTATTTTACAATTCCGCCTAAGCGCCAGTTAAAAGGAATAGCAGAACGTAGATTAAATATTTTACAAGCATTGGATACATTAGGAGCAGGCTTTTCTTTAGCCAGTTATGATATGGATATCAGAGGTTCCGGTAATGTATTGGGAGAAGAACAGTCCGGGCATATTAAAGAAGTCGGTATTTCATTATATCATCATATGTTGGAAGAAGAAATTTTAAGGCTTCGCTCCGGAGCAATGTCTGAAGAAGAAAATAATAAAAATAAAGATTGGGCGCCACAAATTACAACCGGCATACCGATTATGATACCGGAAACTTATGTCCGTGATTTAGGCGTAAGATTAGGACTATATAAACGGATTGGAGATTTAGAGACAGCGGAAGCAATCGCAGATATGAAAGAGGAACTTATAGACCGTTTCGGTGCAATTCCCCAAGAAGTTGATAATCTTCTCAAAACCGTAGAAATAAAAATTATGTGTCGTAAAAGCGGTATTGATAAGATAGATGCCGGTGCAAAGGGAATATTGATAAGCTTGCGTTCTAATAATTTTGCCAAACCGGAAAAATTAATGGAATTTATTTTTTCTTCTTTTGGAGCCGTTAAAGTCAGACCTGATCAAAAACTTTTTATTGAAAAAGATTTATCGGAGTATGCGGTTAGAGTTGATACCATAAAAAAATATGTAACGCAAATTTGTAATTTATTAGATTAGACAGGGCATAAATGACAACAAATTCAAGCAAATTTTATAATATGATGGCGCATCTCATCCAAAATAATAGAATTTATGAAGAGAATGTTGCCGTTAAAAATATTTGGCAAAAAGATGGCAATATATTTTTGGATTTATATTTTTATTCTCGGCGCAAATCATATATTTTTGATGCTGTTTTTGTTCATGATATATATGACTTAAGCACAGAAATTGCTTATCGTGACATGAATGAATTTCTGATAGCTTTTACCGATGCAAATCATGAAGAACATGAAACGGATCTGATTACTAAGGACAGTAATGCTAATAAAATTGTAGATTTCTTAAAATATGAGTTGGTTATTTTAAGTTTTATGGCAAATTGCTGCGGTTATTATTCGCCATTGAAAAAGAAAATAATAATAGATTATATTATTAAACAGTCTCAACATGGTACAAAATTAAGTCGTCATTACTTAGAAACTTACCTGCAATCAATAACTCCGGAATATGATAATTTTTATCAGGCATTACAAAAACTTGATTATCGTAATTCTAAAAAAATTGAGATTTTGTGCAAAGAAGTCTTAAAAGTATGTATGGCAGATGGGCGTTTGCATTATACAGAGAAAGTATATTTAGCGGAAATGATGCAAATTATGCGAGATGCCGGTATTAAAATAGATTTAGGTATATAATAATCTTTAATAATTATTTCGTTTACTTATCAAATAACAAAACCTGACAGTTCCGGAGATTTCACAAAACTGTCAGGCTTTAAAATTTCTGATGACTAATTGTTAATCAATGTAATTTCAACTCGGCGATTTTGTTCTCTTCCTTCGGGAGTTGAATTGGAGGCAATCGGATTAGCTGAACCAAAACCTTGAGAGATAATTCTTCCCAAAGCCACCCCATGTAAATTTAAGTATTGCGAAACTGCATTTGCTCTTTTTTGTGAAAGTGGAATATTTATAGTATCATTTCCGGTATTATCGGTATATCCGCTGACCATAACTTTGGTTTTGTTGTATTCTGCAATTACTTTGGCAATAGAATTCAATACCGGCATAAATGAAGTTTTAATCACATCTTTGTTGGTGTCAAAGGTAATATTTCCCGGCATAATCAAATAAACTTTTCCTTCAACTTGTTTGACCTGAACACCGGTTCCAACTAATTCTTGGCGCAATTTACGTGCCTGAATATCCATATAAGCACCGGTACCGGCCCCTGCAGCAGCACCAACTCCGGCTCCGATAAGAGCTCCTTTTTCTCCACCGGCCAATGCACCGATACCGGCACCGGCTAAAGCTCCCAGTCCGGTTCCCCAAGCGGTTTTAGATACTTTGTTTTCTCCGGTATAAGGGTCAGTTGCACAGGCGGTAAGCATTGCGATTGCCAAAACAGAGGATATAATTGATTTTTTCATATTTTTCTCCTTTAGAGGTTAAATTGAGTTAATAATTTTATCTGCAATTTGCAGATACGCTTTAGTATAAGGACTTTGAGGATTTGCTGCCACAATAGGTTTCCCGTTATCGGCATAAGTTCTGATGTCCAAATGTAGAGGAATTTCCCCCAAGAACGGAACACCCAATTCTTTAGCAGTTTCTTGAGCTCCGGCATGTCCGAAAATATCATCACGATTTCCGCAATGGGGACAAATATAATAGCTCATATTTTCAACAATGCCCAAAATAGGCACTTCTACTCGCTTAAACATATTCACTCCCTTAATGGCATCAATCAGAGCAATATCTTGAGGAGTAGAAACAATCACTGCTCCGTTTAGGTTTAATTTTTGCGATAAAGTAATTTGAATATCACCGGTACCTGGGGGCATATCTATTACCATAATATCAATTTCGCCCCAATTAACGTCGGTTAAAAGTTGTTCAATTGCGCCGCAAGCTTTTGATCCGCGCCAAATGAGCGGAGTATTTCTGTCAATTAATGTTCCGATGGACATAGATTTAATATTTTGAAATTCAAAAGCTTCAAAAGTTTGCCCGTCATAAGATATCGGAGCAGCTCCTTCATAGCCCAACATGGTTGGTATTGACGGCCCATAAATGTCGGCATCAAATAAGGCTACTTTTTTTCCTTTTTGGGCTAATGCCATTGCAAGGTTTACCGCGGTTGTAGATTTTCCGACACCGCCTTTTCCGGATGCGACGGCAATGATTTTTTGTACACCGCGCACATTCCATTTTTCCGGCTCTTGTTTAAGGGGAAGCGGTTTCTCTTTCACTTGAGTATATATCACGGAAACTTTATTAATACCGTCAATTTTTTTGATTTCATTTTCAATAGCGGAGTTTTTTTCACTATTTTCATTGGCATTAACTAAAGTGATAATAACCCGATTATTAAATATCCCGATATTTTCAATTTCTTGAGGTGTAAAATATTTTTCAACAATAGATCTTATTTGACTTTCCATATTATTACTTTCTGTTGATAGTTATGATAGGCAGTTGTCTTATTAGTCTATTTATATTATATAATTTCAGTAAAGCAACTAAAAAATAGAAAGGGGATTTTTTATGGCAAATATACCAAACCCGTGGGATGATAATGATGATAATCCGTGGAAAGACAACGGAATGCCCTCGGCTCGTAAAAACAAACCTAAGACAAATTATGTACCAAACAAAAATCAATTTCCCGATTTCAGATGGAGTTGGGTTGCTATAGGTGTATTGGTGTTGTGGATGGCATCAGGTTTTTATCAGGTACAACCCAATGAGGAAGGCGTTGTTTTGCGTTTTGGTGCTTATGCCGATACAACAGATTCCGGCTTGCATTATCATTTGCCGTATCCTATAGAAACGGTTGAAAAAGTAAACATTACCCAAGAACGCAGTATTAATTTAGGCGTTTCAGAAATTACCAATCGTAATGACTTTACCGAAAGCCACATGCTTACCGGAGATGAAAATATTGTTGATATTAACTTGACTATAGTATGGCGAGTATCCAATGCCAAAGATTATCTTTTTAATATGCAAAGTCCGGATTTGACAGTTAGAGTTGCTGCTCAATCTGTATTAAGAGAAATTGTCGGACAATCCCAAATGTTACCGATTATTTCCGGCGACCGAGGTAAAGTTGAAGATGAAACCAAAGAGGAGCTTCAAAAAGTTCTAAATGAATTTGGTGCCGGTATTCAAATTGTTCGTGTCAAACTCCAAAAGGCAGATCCTCCCAAACAAGTGGTAGATGCTTTTAATGAAGTTCAACGAGCCAAAGCAGATATGGAACGTTTTAAGAATGAGGCTGAAGCTTATCGTAATGAAATCTTACCAAAATCAAGAGGTGAGGCTGCTCAACGTTTGCAAAATGCAGAGGCATATAAGCAAGCACAAATAAACAAAGCTCAAGGTGAAGCAGACAGATTTTTGTCAGTATATAATGCTTATAAACAAGGAAAAGTCGTTACGGCTAAAAGGTTATATTTGGAAACAATGGAAGATGTTCTTGCAAATTCCAATAAAGTCATAATAGATCCTTCGGCTAAAGGTGGTAATGTATTACCTATATTGCCATTAACAAACAACAGAACAACTTTCCCATCGCTTAAAAAAGAGAGTAATATGTTGCCAATGCATCACTTAAATAATAAAGCAAAAGGAGAATAAGCAATGAGTGATAGAATAAAAATAATATTAGTTGTTGTTATCGGAGCTTTATTATTACTTGGAGCAGATTCTCTTTATATTGTTAAACAGACCGAACAAGCCATAGTCTTGCAGTTTGGAGATCCTGTAAGAGTCGTTAAAGATGCCGGTTTGAAAATAAAAATACCGTTCATTCAAAAAGTTGTATTTTACGATAATCGTTTGCTGAATCTTGATCCTCCGGCACAAGAAGTCGTGTTAAATGATAAAAAACGTTTAGATGTGGATAGTTTTACTCGTTACAAAATTGTTGATCCGTTACGTTTTTATAAGACAGTTCGTACAGAATTACAGGCTCGCTCTAAATTAGAAGAGATTGTCAATTCTTCAGTACGCAAAATTTTAGGTCGGATAACCTTACAAGAATTGCTATCACAAAAGCGTACGCAAATTATGGCGGATATCAGTAGTGCAGTAAAAACAGATGCCGAACAAATCGGAGTTAGCGTTGCCGATGTAAGAATTCGCCGAGCAGACCTGCCGGTAGAAGTTTTGCAAGCTATCAATGCACGTATGAAAGCAGAACGTGAGCGAGATGCCAAAGAATTTCGTGCTACCGGTCAGCAAGAAGCTCAAAAAATTCGTGCTGAGGCAGAAAAAGAACGTGCGGTTATTATTGCGGAGGCTGAAAAACAAGCTCAAATTATTCGCGGACAAGGAGACCAGCAAGCAATCACAATTTGGAACAATGCTGCCGGTGTTGATACTAACTTTTATGCTTTTTATCGCTCATTGGAGGCTTATAAAAAATCTTTGGCTAATAAGGACGATACATCATTGGTATTAGCTCCTGACAGTGAATTTTTTGAATATTTTTCAAAAACAGGAAAATAATTATGAAAAAAGCGATTCTGTATTTGCTGGTATTCGGTTTATATACCGGTTCTTTGGCTAAAGCGCAAAATCTTCCTTCATTTGCTGATTTGGTTGAAGATTTACAACCTTCGGTGGTTAATATATCTACCAGACATTTGCCTTCAGATATGGAAAACAATGATGATAATTTAGGCGTTGTCAGTCCGAATTTGCAAATTCAAGATTATTTTGCGCCTAAAAATCCGCAACATCTGTCTTTGGGGTCAGGATTTATCATTAGTGAAGATGGTTATATTGTAACCAATGCTCATGTTATTGATAAGGCACAAGAGATTATGGTAACTCTGGCTGATGGTCAGATTATGTCTGCTAAAGTTATCGGTATGGATAGCAAAACAGATTTGGCTATGATAAAAATAGAAACCATGCAACCTCTTAAAACTGTAAAATTAGGAGATTCTGATGCTATTCGTGTCGGAGATTGGATAATTGCAATTGGCAATCCTTTCGGGTTAGGCGGTAGTGTGACAGCGGGCATTGTTTCGGCTAAGTCTCGGGATATTGATGCCGGCGCGTATGATAATTTTATTCAAACTGATGCTTCCATCAACCAAGGTAGTTCGGGTGGCCCGATGTTTAATCTCAACGGCGAGGTTATTGGCATAAATTCAGCAATTTATTCTACTACCGGCGGAAATATCGGAATTGGTTTTGCAACCCCGATAAACTTGGCTAAGTTCGTTATTGCCGAATTGCAATCTAAAGGGAAGGTTGAAAGAGGATGGTTGGGGCTTAAAATTCAGGCACAAAGTTTGGAGGATGGAATTGTAATCAGTTCTATCACACCGGATTCGCCTGCTGCCGAGTCAGGATTAGAAGCCGGCGATATTATTTTGGCTCTGAATAATGAGCTATTGAGCAATCCCAAAGAATTTTCTCGGCAAATTGCAGAAACTCCGATTTCTTCAACAGTAGAATTGAAGATAAAGCGTAATAATTATGAATTTACAAAAAACTTAACCGTTGCTGCAATGCCGGAGATAAGTAAAGTTCAAGCAAAGGAAAATAATCAAAACACAAACAATTTGAGTATTACTGTAGAGAATCCGACCCTGCAATTAAAAGAGAAATATAATATAACCACAGAAGAATTTGGAGTTATCATTACAGCAGTGGCACAAGGCAGTGATGCAGAAGCTAAAGGACTAAAAGTCGGAGATTTCATTACTCACGCAGATAAAAAGCCGATATTATCATCTGCTGATATCTATGAGGCAATTTCTGATGCCAAAAGAGAAAATAATCGTCCCATACTGCTACTTATAAATAACAACAATATTCCTAATTTTGCATCGGTAAAGCTATGAGCAGAGTAGATTTTTATCATTTACAAAAACAACCGTTAGAAGATGTCTTGCCCAAACTTTTGGAAAAGGCATATTCTACCGGTCAAAATACTTTAGTCAGAGTAGGGACGGAAGAACGCGTAGAGTTTTTAAACTCTCTTCTTTGGACATATAATGATGCTTCATTCTTACCGCATGGCAGCAAAAAAGACGGTAACGCAGAACAACAACCGATATGGCTTACTTTCGGCACAGATAACCCTAATCAAGCAAAGTTATTGTTTTTAGTGGATGGTGCCAGAGCAAATTTAGATGAACTGGATAAGTTTACTCGCATTTTTAACATTTTTGATGGTCATAGTGAAGATGCTGTAACTCAAGCAAGAAGTTTTTGGAAAGAACTTAAACAATCATCTAACGAATGCCATTATTGGAAACAAGATGCCCAAGGGAAATGGCAAGAAGCATAAATTGGTAATAAAAATATAGAGTAACCTTTTAAGGGGTTACTCTATACAGATGATAATTTCGTAAACATTATCAGAAATATCGTAATAACTAGCTTCATCCACAATGTAATGCCTATGAAACACGTCATTAGATACTTCCATCCAAGTTGTATCTCTTTTTACAATATCATCACTATCCTTGCTCTTATAACACCTTAATTCTGATGCTACATGGTAGTGATTTTTTACTATAGGGCAAGGTTTATCTAGCTTTTCTTCACCAATAGCTACTATAAATCCTACTGTATCAACAGTTGTTTTTTTGCCAAAACATGCCTTATATGGCAATGTGTCTTTTTCAGAAATAAAAACATCATTGCTAGTGTTTGAGGTACAACCAATCATTGTTATAGCCACAATGATATAAAAAAATTTTTTAGCCATATCTTTATGTATTTTAATATTATTCATAAAAAAGTAAGCAAGTGCCATATTATAATACTCATAAAATCTTACCTACTTCAGATATTGAATAAACTCAAAATCTATAAAGAACGGCAAAACACAAAATAATATAACATAAAACTTACTTACAATACTTATTGTATCATAATTTTCATGATATGTAAACATAAAATCAAAAAAGCCGTCAGAAATAGAAAATATTGACAAAATGCTGATTCTTTTATATAGCTAAACACGTAGTTGATATTTTTATGTGTCCGCTATAATTAAAAAAATATTATTATAAGATATGAGTAAAATTAGATTTAAAGTAGCAATTTGCTACGATTTTGATGGCACGCTTGCCTATGGTAATATGCAGGAATACGATTTTATGGAAAAACTTGGTATTTCTCCTGCAGAATTTTGGGAAAAATCAGATACATTAGCCGCCGCCAACAATGCAGACAGCAATCTTACTTACATGTGGTGTATGTTAGAAGAGTCTCGTCGTAGAGGAGTTGGTTTTACCAAACAAGATTTTATGTCTTATGGTAAAAACATCAAAATGTTTAAGGGGGCAGAAGATTGGTTTGACCGCATAAATGCCTACGCACACGAACTCGGAATTGAAGTTGAACATTATCTTCTTTCTTCCGGATTGAGTGAAATTGTTGAGGGCATGCCTATTTATGATAAGTTTACCAAGGTATATGCCTGCCGATTTTTGTATGATGCTAATGGAGTAGCGTACTGGCCGGCACAGGTTGTTAATTACACCACCAAAACCCAATATTTATATCGTATAAGTAAAGGGTGTTTGGGAGAAATTGACAAATCTGTAAACAACCGTACCAAACCTGAAGATCGTCCAATTCCATTTAAGAGAATGTTATACATTGGAGACGGTCTGACAGATGTTCCTTGTATGGCTACACTCAAAAAGTTTGGAGGCTATGCTGCAGCAGTTTATACTCCACACAAAAAAGGCAGAAAATCAACCGCAGAACAGCTTCTTGCTGATGGTAGGGTTGATATTGTAGCTCCGGCAGATTACAGAGAAGGAGGGCGTATGGATTCATACGTCAAATCTTTGCTTTGTAAGTTAAAATCAGAATACGACTTACAAAATGTTTAATGCTAAAAGCGACCTTTATTAAGGTCGCTTTTAGTTTAAGTAAAAAGATATGAAATCTAAAGTTGCTTAATTTGGGATTTGATTTTTGACTTAGTATCTATTTTTTTACTATAATCCGTTAAATAGCGAGGTAAATCTATTAAGTAACCTTTTTTAAATGTATTAGGATGATACCCAATTCTTTCAGAACTAAAAGCTGATAATAAAGGTTTTCCTGTTTCAGGATTTCTTCCAATTACAATATTTGCATGATTATCATTAGATAGATTAGAAGCCTCATTATTTGAATTTACTTCATGACTATTGATATTAGTCATAACAAACATTGTCCCTATATTAAGTTTTGTTTCTTCATCAATATTATTAGTTAGTCTAACATATTGCTTCAAATTTTTATCATTGAGACAATGTTGAATAAATTTTTCATTACTTTGTAATGTTCTTAAATCATTAGGTAGCATGCTCATAGGAGTGTTTGTTCTAAACTTTTGCATATTTTTTGCAATAGCCATTAAACAATATTTATTACATTTAAAACTATCTTTAGCAGTTTTATCTGAAACATCTATTTTATCTACGACGTCACCAAAAATTGTAGTTGCTGCTGCAATTACTTTTGTTTCTCTGTCTTTAGTTTCATCAGCCATAAAGAACTCTCTAATCTGTTTATAATTTTTTATGTCTTCATTAATTACTTCAGATAAATTGGTTCCTTTTTGTTTGTCAGAAGATTCGCTTTGCATAATTGTATCCAAACGAAATTGTCCAGAGGGACGTAGTCCTTTAGCAAAATATTCACGTTTATCATGTTCAGCAATATATCTGGCCCAAGGACGACTGTCATATCCAGCATTTTCAGCCATAATTTGTCCACATATATCAGCAAAAGTTTCTTCGCCTGCTATGTGTCCAATATAACCTTGAGGGCGAGATGTTGCATCTATGAGGTGGGATAATTCATGCGCCAACATTCCAGGTAGTTTATTTATATTATCTTCTTTAAAAGCCAAGTCATTAATAGTTAAAATCAAAGCCTTATTATCGTAAAAAACAGCATTACCATTGATTGTGTCACCTTGTTTACTTTTAGCAATTTTTATTTGTAAAGGATATATATCTATTAGTTCTTTTAGTTTTTTAGAAACAGGAGACTCATTATTTGCAAAATCTTCAACTAATCTTTGGGTTATCTTTGTTCCATGTATATATTGGTCTGAATCTTGATTATGAAATTCATTTGTTGAGTATAAATTTCGTGCATTATGCAAATAAATTATATCATTATTAACATTAATACGTGATATTACATCTTTATTTTGTGAGGGAACAATTTCGTTTAACAAAGAATATAAATGATTTGTTAAGGAAAACCCTTTGTTTTCTGCTAATTTACTATTCACATAACATAATGAATGTTTATCAACTGACATCAGTTCAGAAAACACAATCTTTTTTTCATCATCAGAAAGAACTGAAAGTAAATTTTTAAATCTTATTCTAGTGTCATCTGTAACATGTGCAAAATCATTTATTTTGTTTTTTCTGATTATATCTAAACTTTCTTCTAATATCATGACATAAATCCGAATAAAATATTTATAAATAATTATAACATGTTTTATCTATAGAGTAAATATAGAATTAATCAGAATACGACTTACAAAATGTTTAATGCTAAAGCGACCTTTACTAAGGTCGCTTTTAGTTTGGTATAAGGCATGAAATAAGATTTTTATTGACAAAATATCAATAGCTTATATAAGTAAAACACATTTAAATTAGTTACGGATTATTAATTTAAAATATTTTTATATGGAAAACTTAAAATTTGTTCTAACCATTGAGTGTATTTTTAATATTCTCACCAAAGGAATCCTTGTTACCGGTCTCATTGCAGAAGGAAATATCAAACAAGGAGATGAACTTGAACTGATAGATAATAATACCAGCCGTAAAGTTTATTGTGATATGTTAGAAAGATACCTGAAACCTGTTGAAACAGCAACTAAGGGGCAGTATGTTGCAATTTACCTGTCCGGTGTATCTCATGCAGATATTTCCAGAGGGATGAAGCTCATTATCAGGTAATAAATTTCATTTTTCAACTGACAAATCAAAAGAGGCTAGGGTTAAACCAAGCCTCTTTTGATTATTTTAATAGCGCTTTTGTAACATTTTCTATAATTTTATTACGGTATTCATTATATGTTACTGCACCATTCTTTATCAGAAAATCTCTAATGGTTTCATCTGTTACTCTGTCCAAAGGGAAACATTCCACTTCATAATTATAAGCGATACCTTCACTCATACCGGGTTTCATTACTTTCATTAATCTATTGACGTTTCCTCCGCTTTGCAGATATCTCACGATAAAATCTAAATCTCCTGAAGTTAGAGCATTGTCCAGAACATCATCGCTGACCGTAGCAATTTTTCTTCGTGAGTTACTTTGCTTCACTCCGAAAATCTTATTTAATAAGTTCATATATTATATATTTATAATTATTTTTAACATTAAGCACTATATACAATTTTTGTCTGTTATGCAATATCTTTTATTATCTATGACGAGAGGGTTACTTCACTTCGTTTCGTTCACAGCGTTCATTGGCTAATCGCCAACCGGCATATTTTCGTCTGCTTTTGTATTGTAATCAAATCACTTTTTCAGAGTTTAAATCCTGATATTACAAACAAAACCCTACCACAAGGGTAGGGTTTTATTTTAATGGCGATCTCGAGAGGATTCGAACCTCTGACCCACAGCTTAGAAGGCTGTTGCTCTATCCAGCTGAGCTACGAGACCTTAAATCTTGTAAAAACACAAAACATGCTAACAATTTTTTATTTTAAATTGGTCGGGACTATAGGATTCGAACCTACGACATCTTGCTCCCAAAGCAAGCGCTCTACCAGGCTGAGCTAAGTCCCGCCAAATTCTTTCTTATATTTAGCTGAATAAATTTATTTTGCAAGTGTTTTTTTTATTATTATAATATTTATTCTTCAGCTTGATTTGTATTTATAAAAAATATAAAATAACCGAAACTAATTAATAACAGGTCAGTATATGAAACGTTTTTCTCGCAGAACCGAAGATTTTGTTTGTGAACATTGCAATACGGAAGTAAAGGGCAATGGCTATACGAACCATTGCCCTCATTGCCTTTACTCAAAACATGTTGATATCAACCCCGGTGATAGAGCATCAGATTGTGGCGGTTTGATGGAGCCGATTGATATTGAACAAAAAAACGGCGGATATATTGTAATCCAACGTTGTTTACGTTGCGGTTTTATCCGCAAAAACAAAATTACCGCAGAAGATAATTTTGAGGCTGTTCTGAATATAATTCGCCACAAGACAACGCTATTAAGAAAAGGTTGAACTTTCAGTTCTGTTTCTTTTTTGCTTTTTGAGTTTTATTGACATTAATTTTTTTACGTTTTTTCTGTTCAACAGCCGATTTAGGAATTGTAATTTTAAGGATACCGTCATCATAATCTGCTTTAGCCTGATTGAACTCCAAATCCCACGGCAGAGGAATACTACGGCGAACCATTCCGTAGCTTATTTCAGAAAAATAGCTTCCTTCTTTATTTTCTTCTCGTTGGTGCTTTTTTTCTCCTGAAATTGTCAAATATCCGTCAGAAGAAATTTCTACATTCATATTTTTTTCATCTACTCCCGGCATTTCTGCGGTTACCGTAACATTTTTCTTGTTTTCGGATACTTCAATTTTAGGCTCCATATTAGCCATATCTGTATTATGGTGTGAAAAATCCAACATATTCCAAAAGTGATGAACCAAATTGCGGAAATCTCCGTTATGATTATGAATTGGAATATTATGCTCATTTTCGGTAGTCATCATTTGGTTATTCATATCTTATCTCCTAAAAATATATACCATCATAAAAATAAGCATATATCCCAAGCTTTCAAGATAAACATATTTATATAATGTCAAGAAAAAAATGTTACGTTTTTGTTACAAAAGATGTTGTTTTAATAGGTTATTTGTGCTATATTAAATATATAAAGTGATCCTCATGAATGGAGGTTATTATGATGCCCAAGAAGATTAATAAAACTTCAGATTTTCTGAGCAGGATTAATGCTCCGAATATCACTAAAGAAGACATTTTCAGAATTCTTTTTGATGCTCGTGGTGTGGGAGAAGATGTTAACACCAAACACATCTTTTTTCAGGAAGTGATTATCAAATTTAACGCTTCTAAAGCCATTGCCGTAATTAAAAATCATCTTCCTTATGAGACTGATAGCCACTATGTTGATGTTGCCATCTTTCGTTATATGCAAATTGGCGGCAATATCAAAGAATTTGACGCTGATCTCAAAAAATATAAAATTGAATATTGCAAAACTCACTCTTTTATATCTGCTCAAGTATCAGAACAGTGTCCGGCTGTTTTGATGTAACAAAACTCTTATACAAAAAAATAGGCTCTGCGGAAGTAGAGCCTATCTTTTTTAGTTGTTATCCAAATTTAGTATGAACGAGCATAGATTACATCTGTTGTGGCCGGCTTGCCGGTAAGCAGGCAAACGCCATTTGTTCCGGTTTGATCAAAAGGAATACAACGAATGGTAATTTTCATTGCTTTAAGCAATTCTTCGCTTTCCGGATCTCCACACCATTTTCCGCGTACAAAAGCTACCTTTCCGGACTTCTCGTCTTCAATCCATTCATTTGATTGTGAAAAATATTTATTAAATTCTTCAACCGTGGTAATATCGGTACGGATATTTTTCATCAGACGAGATTGCGCTTTTTCAAACATTTCTTTTTGTATCTTCTCAATCCTCTCTGCTATGGTTGCCAAAAAGTCATCACGAGAGATAATTTCTTTACCTTCCGGAGTACCGAGTTTAATTCTGGTTTTTAGCATTACATTATTGGCATCGGCATCACGTTTACCGATTTCTAAGATAATCGGAGCGCCTTTACGAGTCCACTCCCAGAACTTATCAACCGAAGATTTATCACGTTTATCAAGTTTGATACGTATTTTTTCGCCAAAAGGCATTTTGTTTGCTAAATCTTTGCGAATTTCACCGATATAATTCATGATAGCATTTTCATCATCTTGATTTTTGATAACCGGTACAATTACAACCTGATACGGAGCAATTTTAGGAGGAACAACCATACCTTCATCATCAGCGTGAGTCATTATTACACCACCGATTAATCGGGTAGAAACACCCCAAGAAGTTGTATATGCAAATTCTTGTTGATTTTGTTTGTTTACAAAGCTTATGTTTGCTGATTTTGCAAAGTTTTGTCCCAAGAAGTGAGATGTTCCGGCTTGTAAAGCTTTACCGTCTTGCATCATTGCTTCCACACAGTATGTATCAACTGCACCGGGGAATTTTTCATGTTCAGGTTTACGGCCGACCAACACCGGCATAGCCAAAGTATTTTCACACAAATCACGATAAGCTTCCAACATTTTGGTTGTCTCTTCTTCAGCTTCTTGAGCCGTAGAATGTGCGGTATGACCTTCTTGCCACAAGAACTCACGTGTGCGCAAAAACAGGCGAGGGCGCATTTCCCAGCGTACCACATTTGCCCACTGATTAATCAGGACAGGCAAATCACGGTAAGATTTTACCCACTTAGAAAATGAATCTGCAATAATCGCTTCAGAAGTCGGGCGAACAATTAACGGTTCTTCCAACTTTGAATCCGGAGTAAGTTTTCCGTCTTGCATAGATAAGCGCGAATGAGTAACCACTGCCATTTCTTTAGCAAATCCGTCAACATGTTCAGCCTCTTTCTGGAAGAAAGACAAAGGAATAAACATCGGAAAATAGCAGTTTTCATGATCCGTAGATTTAATTTTTTCATCAAACACATCCCGAATACGTTCCCAGATTCCATATCCCCAAGGTTTTATAACCATACATCCCGGAGAAGATGAATTTTCTGCCATGTCGGCTTCAGATACTACAGCCTGATACCATTCCGGATAATTTTCTTTTCTTGTTTTTTTGAGTGCCATTTTCTTAATTCCTTTTTCATAACGTAATGAAATATCCGCGAACCCCATTGTCGCAGATTTGCAACAGGCAATCTAACAGAACAAAATTAATTTGTGAAGATATTTTATAAAAAAACTGCCATTTCTGGCAGTTTTAAATTAATCATCATATTTTTTATGTTTTTTCTTATATTTTTTTAGTTCTTTTTTCCATTCTTTTTTATCTTCTTTTTTCAAATGTTTGCATTTTTTGTATTGTTCTTTGATTTTATGGCAATTCAAATCCTCATATTTTTCCGCTGATTGCATCATATTTACCGGTTCCCGATCATGTCTGGTGGTGTTTTTGCGCTGAGCATTCGCCGGAGAAAAGGCAATCATAATCAAAGCCAAAGAACAAAAGAATAAGTATAATTTTTTCATAAGCAACCTCTCTTTGTTATAATGATTCTGATAAATAAGCTCATTTTTTTGTTTTTAAAGGGGGAAGAGGTAAAAAAATATTTCTTGCAAACTAAAATCTTTGGGGTAAACTAAAACTGTAATTACCTTAGAGGTTTGGAAGAATTTATGGAAAATATTGCTTCACCACTGATAAGATAGTTATGAGAATATACATTTCAGTAATTTTCTCTTGTTATCAACCTGTTATTTTATAAGGATATCATACAATGGCAACAGGAACAGTAAAATGGTTTAATAAACGTAAAGGATATGGTTTTATTACCCCTGATGAAGGTGAGCAAGATATTTTCGTGCATATTTCAGCCGTTCAAAAGGCTGGTTTGCGTACTCTTAATGATGGTACTCGTATCAGCTATGAACTTATGACTGAAAAAGGCAAGACTGTTGCCGGAGAGCTAAAATTGGCATAGTCTAAGCCCGTTAACCAAAAAAGCCCCGATTCTATCGGGGCTTTTTTGTAATTGATACAATCCTAAAATTGCTCTTGCAATTCAAAGAAGTATGCTTGCGGATGATCACAAACCGGACATTTTGCCGGTGCATTGGCAGATTCTACTCTATATCCGCAGTTACCGCATTCCCAAATAACTTTAGTCGGACGATTAAATATTTTGCCTTCATTCAAAGAATTGAGCAAAGCCTGATATCTTTCTTCATGACTTTTTTCAATCTTAGCAACCATTTCAAACAATGCTGCAATTTTAGTAAATCCTTCTTCACGAGCTTCTTTAGCCATTCTGTCATACATAACGGTCCATTCATAATTTTCGCCCTGAGCAGCATCTTTAAGATTATCAATTGTAGATCCGACTTTGCCGTCGTGCAAAAGCTTAAACCAAATTTTGGCATGTTCTTTTTCATTATTGGCGGTTTCTTCAAACTTAGCGGCAATAATATTGTATCCTTCTTTTTTGGCTTTAGAAGCATAATAAGTATATTTATTGCGAGCCATAGATTCGCCGGCAAAAGCTTCCATCAAGTTTTTTTCGGTTTTTGAACCTTTTAGTTCCATAGTTTTTGCTCCTTATAAGAGTGGTTAATATAATATGAATATTGGTAATAAATCCGGAGCAGATTGTCAATATTTGGTTTTAATATCCTCTTATTTTCAACAACTTTTTTTCTGATGAAATCCGTAATCGGTTGCAATTTCACGTCCGATAGAAGCTATTTTATCTTTTACTGCTTTTAAGCCTTCATCGGCAGTGATGTTGGTAGATGATTTTCCCGGATAAAGCTCATAATGTTTGCGATATTGTGCAAGGGTAACGTTAGGCATAATAACATTTGCCCCAGATTGCAGGGCAATTGTTTGCCCGTTAGGAGCAAGAGTTTCCATAGCTGTCGTAGCCGGAATATTAATATCAGGTAAAAGCAGTCGTGTAAGAGCCATAACTTTAAGTGCCAAATCAAACTTTCCGCCTTCAGCATTTTTCAAGGGCGTATCCGGATGAGGGATAAAAGGACCAATACCTATCATATCCGCATTAATTTTCTTAAAAAACAATATATCATCAGCATAAGATTCAATTGTTTGTTCAGGTAAACCGACCAAAACACCGCTTCCGATTTCCATCCCTGCAATCCCGATATTGCGAATACACTCAATTCTTGTTTTCCAACTCATATCCGGATCATAACGCTCATATAAATTTTTGTCTGTAGTTTCTATTCTGAGTAAGAATCTGTCTGCACCGGCTTGTTTATATGCTTTATATTCATCTAAAGTTTTTTCCCCTATACTTAAGGTCAGAGCTGTATCAAGAGTTTTGATTCTTTTTATAACAGAACATAGCTTATCGCTATCAAAAAATAAATCTTCACCGGATTGCAAGACAATGGTTTTAAATCCCATATTTTTAACCGCATGCTCTGCAAGTTTATATATTGTATCTTCGTTCATTCGGTAGCGTGCAATGTTTTTATTATCTCTGCGCAGTCCGCAATAGTGACAATTGTTTTTACAGATATTGGAGAATTCAATTAAAGCTCGCAAATGAACTTTATCTCCCACATATTTTTTACGAACCATATCAGCAGCAACAAACAAATCTTCAGAAGAAGCTTCATCTTTCAATATTTTAACAATTTCATCTTTAGAGAGAAGATGAGTATTTTCTGCTTTTTTAATTAATTCTTTTGTAGTCATATTATATAAACAAGCTCTAAGTTTGGGGTTGAATTTATTATATTATTGACATTAAATATAGAAAAGTCACTAAAAAAAGACAAAGGGGTATAAAATGTCTGTAATTTTAAGTGTTGCCATATTATTGGCAATCAGTTCAAAAGCTTTGGCTAATCCGGCATGTGCGGTTTGTACGGTTGCCGTTGGAGCATCATTAGAAATTGCCAGACGCTATGGAGTAGATGACAGCGTAGTAGGAGTTTGGGCCGGAGCAATGTTAGCATTATTAGGCTATTGGCTCATTCTGTGGTTTGAGAAAAAGAATTGGAATTTTGTCGGCAGAGATTTTATCTTGATGGCAATATCCGTAGGCTCAATCGGATTTATGTATTTGTCAGATATTCCTTATAGCCCGAAAATTATTGGTGTTTTTTATATAGATCCGTTGTTGTTTAGCACAATTTTAGGGGCATTAACATTTATTTATGTTTCTAAGTTCTATCAATGGATGAAGGCCAAAAACGGCGGACATGCACATTTCCCGTTTGAAAAAGTTGTATTGCCGGTTTTAGCATTAGTTTTGCTAAGTGTATATTTTAATAATTATCCGCTAGGTAAAGATTTATCTGCAAATGATATCTTAGATACTGCCGGATTATATGAATTTTCAGGAGATAAATAATGAAAAAAGCTTCCAGTGTAAAAGAATTTGTTGAAAGAATAGATGCCTCCAAAAAGGTAAATCCTAAGGACTTATCTTCTGACCAAGACTTAACCATTGCTATTATGAATCTTATCAGTATAGAAGAGCATTTAGTATTCTCCGGAGCCAAAACCGGTAAAAACTCTTTTTATGACCTGATAGAAGATGTTAGGGAGCTACGCAAAAATCTTATGCAAAAAGTTATTCCCGAATATGAAGGGGAGGTATGGTGTATTTCCAAACATTTGTTGGCTTCATCTATGCGTTTGATGGAAGTCGGTACCAAACAACAAAGCTTAGGGCATAAAGAAGAAGCTTATAAATTGTTTAATCAAGCCTATGAACTCTATTGTCTGTTTTGGGGGCTTAATATGAATATGCTTAACATTGGTGATGTTAAGTGGGTAGAAGATAAAGTTGAAGATATCAAAAAAATATCAGCCAAATTAGAAACTGTTTCTGCTCCGGTAAAAGTTGAAGAAAGCAAAACCTCCGGTGCTTTGGCAAAAATGAAAGCCTTTGTCCGCAAAGCCGTAGATTGTTGTATTGAATAAATATTACTTAAAATCCCCTCATAGAAAAATCTATGAGGGGTTATTTGTTTAGAATTATTGGAATGCTGCGGTTGGCCAAGAGCCATCATTGGTTACTTTAGTTCCACGAAATAAAAAGAGATAATTTGTTAGACTTGCTGGCTTTTTTGGGGCTTTACCACTTAATTGCATCTTGCCAGAAGGATCATAAAACATATAATCAGCATCTGTTAATGTTGAAGGTAATGTTGGAACACTGCCCGTTAAACCGATACAGCTCCTAAACATGCTATCAGCAGTTTTTAACCCCGACGGAAAAGCAGGAAGTGTCCCTGTTAGCGCAGAACATTCATAAAACATATTATCTGCCATTTCTAATGTTGCCGGTAATTTCGGATAAGGACTGTTAATTTTTGTACATCCTTCAAACATTTTTGTTGCATCAACTAAAGTAGAAGGTAAAGGAGGAAGCACTCCAATAGTCGTACTTCCGCAAACCTTGGACATTTTTGTAATCCCGCTTTTATCAAGTTTTATGATGTTTTTTATAGCTCCTTTTCCGCTCACTCCTCCAAAATAAGTAAAGTCTCCACTCAATTTTACCGTATAATCTCCAATTTCTGTATAAGAACAAGACACCGTTCCGCTGGATAGTGCAGAACCTCCTACTAATGTTCCTTCTCCACAATCCACATAAATACTACCGCCTCCATAAGTGAACGTTGCA
>JAFTII010000034.1 GCA_017457005.1 Alphaproteobacteria bacterium
TACATTCCTTAAAACCCGTATAATGTGTCATCTAGAGGGATTTGCTCAAGTCAAAAGTGTCCTACCGTACGTTTATGTCAGCTGCGGTAATTTTGCTTTTCAAATCCCTCTATCTAACCAATTCTCCGGGTTTTAATGAAGGTTGCATAATGTGTCATCTGGAGCGATTTGCTCAAGTCAAAAATTTCCTCACGTACGTTTATGTACGCTGCGGTACTTTTGCTTTTCAAATCCCTCTATCTAGCCTATTCTCCGAGTTTTAATGAAGGTTGCATAATGTGTCATCTGGAGCGATTTGCTCAAGTCAAAAATGTCCTCACGTATGTTTATGTACGCTGCGGTACTTTTGCTTTTCAAATCACTATCCGGATTTTAGAGGACGTTGTATAATGGTTAATAGGGTTGAATAAATAAAAAAGCTCGCATGATTACAGCGAGCTTTTAGAAATTGTACAAAGCATCAAACAAATTAACCCTGACGAGCTTTGAGCTTAGGATTCTTTTTGTTGATTACATATACACGACCTTTACGACGTACGACTTTACAATCCTTATCGCGTACTTTTTTGCTTTTCAAAGAGCTATAAATTTTCATTGTTATTGTCCTTAAATGTCAAAAGTTAAACGCAACTTATGATAAATAATATTCTTTGTCAACTTAATTTTTTAGATTCTTGAGAGAAAAATGAAATTATTTTTTTGATTTTTGTTTTATAATCATTATAATATATTTAATTTTTAGTAATCAGAGGGATTGATAAGTGAAAGTTATTGCTTTTTTATGTGTAATGTTGATTGCCGGAAGCGTTAATGCTCAGATGTCATATATGGAAGAGGTTAAAGCGTTAGGGTTAATTTCCGGACAGGGATTGGCTTGCGGTTCAACAAAGTATGACGATTTTGAATTATTGGCAAGAGCAATCCTTTTAACTAAATCTCCCAGTGATGCGGTGCAACAGCGTGCTATTTATGCTTATTCGGAAGAAAAGGCTAATGCCTATGTATCTAAGGAGTTGGACGGTTTTTTTGATTGTCAGGAAATAATTCGCAGATTTGATAATCAAGAAATTTTTAATGCCGTATTATATGGAGATGGTACAATAAAAATGCCTGATGGGCAAATACTTACTCCTCGCAAGCCTTATGATGCAAGAAGAATCTATAAAGATTTTGGAGACAGAAAGGCGGCAAAATCTATTTATAATGCAAAAAAGCCCGAAATCTTAAAAGTTGATGTGGTGGATGCAAATATTGCCAGAGCCAACAGATAATAATCAGTTGCTTTTTCTTTTTTAGCCTGTATAGTCAAAGCCAATATTTATTTTAAGGAGTTTAAAATGGCTGCAGTTCAATATGTTTTTGTTATGCAAAATTTAACAAAGGTTTTTCCCGGAGGAAAAGAATTATTTAAAGGTATTACTTTATCATTTTTACCGGGAGCAAAAATCGGCGTTCTGGGTGTTAACGGTGCCGGTAAATCTACCCTTTTAAAAATTATGGCCGGCGTTGATAAAGAATTTAATGGGGAAGCATGGGCTGCTGAAGGAATTAGAGTCGGTTATTTGGAACAAGAGCCTCAGCTTGATCCGTCTAAAAATGTAATGGAAAATATTATGGACGGTCTGGCTGAAACCAGAGATTTGCTCAAGCGATTTGAAGAAGTATCTATGCGTTTTGGCGAAGAAATGACAGATGATGAAATGAATAATCTCATTAATGAACAAGCTGATTTACAAGAGAAAATAGATGCCTGTAACGGTTGGGATTTGGAGCGTACTATTGAAATAGCTATGGATGCTTTGCGTTGTCCGCCTGCTGATGCTGATGTTACTAAATTATCGGGAGGAGAACGCAGAAGAGTTGCCTTGTGTCGGTTGTTGCTATCTAAACCGGACATGTTACTTTTGGATGAACCAACCAACCATTTGGATGCAGAATCGGTTGCATGGCTAGAAAACCATCTTAAAGATTATAAGGGAACGGTTGTAATGGTTACTCACGATCGTTACTTTTTGGATAATGTGACCGGTTGGATTTTGGAGCTTGACAGAGGGCAGGGAATTCCTTATGAGGGGAATTATTCTTCTTGGTTACAACAAAAGCAAAAACGTTTAGAACAGGAAGCCAGAGAAGAAACCGCACGGCAAAAAGTATTGGCTAATGAATTGGAATGGATACAGAAGAATCCCAAAGCTCGTCAAGCAAAATCTAAGGCTCGTATTAATGCTTATGATGAATTATTGGCGCAATCAACTAAAGATAAAATTTCGGTTGCTAATATCCATATTCCTATGACTGAACGTTTGGGGGATTTGGTAATTGAAGCTAATAATATTACTAAGGCTTATGGGGATAGAGTTTTGATTGATAATTTATCTTTCAAAATTCCCAAGGGAGCAATTGTCGGTATTATCGGTCCTAATGGAGCCGGAAAGACTACGTTATTTAAAATGATTGCCGGAAAAGAAAAGCCTGATTCGGGAGAAATCAGACTAGGCGATAGTGTTGATTTGGGATATGTTGACCAATCACGAGATGAATTAGACCCAAATAAAAATGTTTGGGAAGAAATATCAGACGGCTTGGATATGATTAAGCTCGGTAAAGGCGAAGTTCCTTCTCGTGCTTATGTCGGGCAGTTTAATTTTAAAGGTTCAGACCAACAAAAGAAGGTTGGACAACTTTCAGGAGGAGAGCGTAATAGAGTTCATCTGGCAAAAATGCTTAAAAAAGGTGCTAATGTAATTATGCTTGATGAACCTACTAATGATTTGGATGTTGATACTTTACGTTCTTTAGAAGAAGGTATTATGAATTATCCGGGATGTGTATTGGTAACCTCTCACGACAGATGGTTTTTAGATAGGTTGGCTACTCATATCTTGGCTTATGAAGATGATGGACATGTAGAGTGGTTTGAGGGGAATTTTGAAGATTATGAGAAAGATAAAATTCGCCGCTTGGGAGAAGAAGCTGCCAAGCCGCATAGAACCAGATATAAGACATTAACACGTTAAAATAAAAGGCGGATTCAAACTCCGCCTTTTATTTTTTATCTGGGGCGAACGATCGGGCTCGAACCGACGACAACCGGTACCACAAACCGGGGCTCTACCAACTGAGCTACGTTCGCCATTAATGCTCCAATTACTACATATAATAAAAAATAAAGTCAAGTAAAAAAATTATATCTTGCATTTTATGACAAATTAACAATTTATTTCCTTTTTTTTTATAAGCTTAAATAAATTTGGTTTTAATTTGGTACAAAAGATAAATAAAATGAATAGAATTATTCGTTTTTTCGGAATAATATTAATAGTAATGTTAATGATATCCGTATCAGCAGCACATGCTGCTAAACGTTCAATATCATCTATTATGATTGATGCTGAAACCGGAAAAGTACTTTTTGCATCTAATGCAGATGAAAGAAGAGCTCCGGCATCATTAACCAAGATGATGACTTTATATATAACTTTTAATGCCTTAGATAAAGGTATGATATCCATGGAAGATAAATTACCGGTATCAAGGACTGCTGCTAACCGTTCTCCGACAAAGCTCGGCTTGAAAGTTGGTGAAAAAATTAAAGTAAAAGATGCTATAATGGCTCTTATTGTGCGATCTGCCAATGATTGTGCAACAGTATTGGCTGAAGGCTTGGGGTATAAAGAAGATAAATTTGCACAAACAATGACACAAGTCGCAAAAGAACTCGGAATGAAAAATACCATATTTAAAAATGCTTCGGGACTTCCTAACAGAGCTCAAATCAGTACGGCAAGAGATATGGCGGTATTGGGTGCTGCAATTTATCATCATTTTCCGGAATATTATAAATTGTTTTCTGCTAAAAAGTTTTCGTATAACGGAAAAACTTATTATACCCATAATCATTTGTTGAAGTCATTTGAAGGTGCAGATGGACTTAAAACAGGATATACGAATGCAGCCGGGTATAATATTGTTACTTCTGCGCATAGAGATGGAAACCGTGTTATTGCAGTTACGATGGGGCATAATACCATTAAAGGAAGAGACCGTCAAATTGCGCAAATGATGAATCGGGGATTAAAAAAATTAGCATTGGCAGATAATATTGTATCGCCAAATATTTATGCGCAAAATACAAATGAAGTGAAAAAAATTGCGGTAGAAAATACTTGGGGTGTTCAGGTCGGAGCATTTTCTAATTATGCCAAAGCACATAAGTATGCTTTAAGTATTCGTCAACAGGTAAATACTCCATCGGTAAGAAATTCTATTATAGATATTGAGCCGACAAATAAAGGTTCTGCGGTTGTTTATCGCTCTAAATTAATAGGTTTGAAAAAAAATGAAGCGGATAACACGTGTAATCGTTTGAAAAAAACAAATAAGTCATGTATAGTAATAGCTGCAAAAAACAACAAACAACTTGCTATGGCTGACAAATAATTATGACAGAAAATAATTTATCATCTACTCACGTTATTGTAATCGGTAATGAAAAAGGCGGAACAGGTAAGTCAACTATCGCTATGCATTTAGCGGTTATGTTAATGATGGAAAAATATAAAGTTGCTGTTATTGACCTTGATGGAAGGCAAGGGTCGCTTTCTAAATATGTTGAGAATCGCCGTGCGTTTTGTGAGGCTCATAAAATTGTTTTACCGACTCCTTTATTGTATCGTTTTGCACCGGTTGATGACTATGCTGAAATACCGGCTGATATAAAAAAATTAGATACAACAATTAAAGAGTTGTTTTCAACGGTTGATGTGATAATTATTGATACTCCGGGGCATAAAAATTATTTATTTGAGGCTGCTCATCAGTATGCGGATACATTGATATCTCCGATTACTGATAGTTTGGTTGATCTGAGTTCTATTGCGGATATTGATGCTTCTAACGGTCAGCTTAAAAATCCGGGACCATACGCCGAATTTGTGTGGAATGTAAAAAAACAGTTGGCAGCAAAAGGAAAGCCGTATCTGAACTGGATTATAACCGGAAATAAAACAACAGCTCTGAAATCACGGAACAAAAATTTTATTTTTGAAGTGTTGATTAAATTGGGTAAATTGTACGGATTTAGATTCTGTAGCGGTTTTAAGGACAGGGTTATATATAAAGAGCTTTTTTTGGATGGTATTACCGTTCTTGATATGCAACAAGATGTTTTAAAGCGCAAGATGAGTATGTCGCATTTGGCGGCAAAAATGGAAATAAAAAATTTAGCTGAGTTTATCTGCCCATAACTATATAATTGTACTTGTCATTAGCTCATCAAATGATAAAATCTTTTTATCTTTAAGTTTATTAATTGGGGGTATTATGATTAAAGTTGTTTCTACCAGTCCGTTTTCTGATCAAAAAATGGGTACTGCAGGATTGCGTCGTAAATCAAAAGTGGTGCTTCAGCCCGGTTATGTTGAAAATTTTATGCAAAGTATTTTTAATGTGATAGGCAATTTGCAGGGCAAAGTATTTGTTGTTGGCGGTGATGGAAGATATTATAATGATGTGGCAATTCAAAAAATTATAAAAATGGCGGCAGCTAACGGAGTATCTCGTCTGATTGTCGGACAGAACGGCTTTATTTCAACTCCTGCCGGATCAAATATAATATTAAAGAATCATGCAGATGGTGGTTTTATATTATCGGCATCACATAATCCGGGAGGAATAGACGGCGATTTTGGAATTAAATATTCTAATCATACCGGAGGTCAGATACCAAGTTTTGTTAGTGATGCAATTTATCAGGAAACGCTTAAAATTTCAGAATATAAGATTTGTGATGTTCCTGATGTGGACCTATCTCAGATAGGACATCAGGAATTGTGCGGAATGCAAATAGACGTTATTGATCCGGTTAATGATTATGTAGAAATGATGGAACAGATTTTTGATTTTACTGCGATTAAAAATCTGTTTAAAAGCGGCTTTACAATGCGTTTTGATGCTATGAATGCTGTTACCGGTCCGTACGCAGTTCGTATATTTGAGGAAATTCTGGGGGCATCTAAAGGCTCTGTGGTAAATTATGTGCCATTGCCGGATTTTGGCGGTTTACATCCGGATCCGAATATGGTGTATGCAAAAGAGTTGGTTGATTTTATGTTCTCAGACGATGCGGCTGATTTCGGAGCAGCCAACGACGGAGACGGTGATCGCAATATGATTTTGGGAAAAAGTTTTTTTGTTACTCCCAGTGACAGTTTAGCGATTTTAACCGATAATTTTCAATATATTCCGGCTTATAAAAACGGTATTTACGGAGTTGCAAAATCTGCAGCAACGTCAACTTCTGTGGAACGCGTAGCTAAAGCTCATAATATCGGTTATTATGAAGTGCCTACAGGGTGGAAATATTTTGTTAATTTGATGGATTCTAAGCGAATTACTTTTTGCGGTGAAGAGAGTTTTGGGACAGGATCTGCTCATATCAGAGAAAAAGATGGAATTTGGGCGGTGCTATTTTGGTTGAATATTATTGCAGCAACCGGAAAATCTGTTGCCCAAATTACAGAAGAACACTGGCAAAAATATGGACGCAGTTATTATGTTCGTTTTGATTTTGAGGGAGTAGATGGTACTATTGCCGATAATTTAATGGCAGATTTGGAGAATAGACTTTCGGCACTGGTTAATAAAAGATATGGCGATTATATTGTTGCTGATGCCGGAGCTTTCGTCTATAATGACCCTGTAGATAAATCTTCAACGAAAAATGGTTTGATTGTTCGTTTTGCTGACGGTTCTCGTATTGTTTACAGATTGTCGGGGACTGGGTCAAGCGGAGCGACAATACGTGTTTATATTGAAAGATACAGTAAAGAGGATATTAAGCGTGAACCTTTGCAAATGCTTACAGAATTGTTTAAAATTGCAATGTTAATTTCTGAGATACCGGAAAGGACAGGAAAGCACCAAGCTGATGTTGTTACCTAAAATAAGAATAATTGGAGTTTTGATCGGGTGTTTGTTGGCTTTGAGTTCCAATGCCAAGGCTGGGCTTTATGGTTTTCATAGAGTGAATGATTATCGTACAGATGAAAATACGTTACGTATGGATTATATTCCCAAACATATTGAAAATTATCGCGGATTGATGAGGGAAAATTTATTGATGTTGATAGATTATGCCAAAAGCCATAATCCTAATTTTCAAGTGGTTTCTCATGAGGGGCAATATCTCTTAAATAAAAGCAAGTGGGAGTATGATCTTGAAGGGTATAATAATGTACAAAAAAGACCGGCTTCGGCATCAGATCCTTATTTCCTGTTCAACAATAAAGAAATTCCGATTGAACCCGTTGACGGAAGTGTTGCCAAACGTTATTTGAATTCAGTTGATGCGGTGGTAATTAATAATTTTTATTGCGGAAACGGTAAAGAAGAAGATGTTACGATAAATAATAATTTGGGGCTGATAAGTATTGAAAATTGTTCATCGGATGAAGAACTTGACGGGGCAATAGTTCGTTCTCTTCTGGATCATAAAATCATTTATGCTTTTGTTGATAAAAATAAGCCATTTCAGGATTTGTTATCACAACCGATGATTAATGATTCTGCTAAAAATATTACACGAATTTCAGAAGCAGGTAATATAACGTTTTTGCTTGATGATAGTTTATATGATACTAAAGAACAGATGGTTAGCTCAATTTCAAGTTCTAACTATGATGTTGTGGTAATTTCTCCTTTGTTTCATAACAAAATCCCGTTTTCATCCGATGATGTTGTTCGTATGCAGATAAAACGAAATGGTGCAAAACGTCTTGTTTTGGCCATGATTAATGTATCAGAGATTTCGCCTAAAGATTATTTTTGGGAAGCGCATTGGCGCAAGGGTAATCCCTCTTGGATTGTGCGCGAATCTTTTGTGAATCAAAATGCTTTTATAACCCAATATTGGCATCCGAAGTGGCGAGAGCTGATTTCACGCCATTTCAAGGATGTGGTAATTACCGGTTATGATGGTGTCTTTTTTACCGGTATAGAAAATAATCAATATTTTGAACATTTAACCCCACTTGAGTAGAAGAAATGACTGAAATTGAAGTTTTGGAAATATCACGTGAAGCTATTTTTACCTTACTTAAAATTGTTACACCGATTTTGTCTGTTGCATTATTTGTCGGATTAATTATCGGTATTTTTCAAGCTTTAACTCAAATTCAAGAAATGACGTTGGCATTTGTACCTAAAATTATCAGTGTTTTTGTTGCATTGATTTTGTTGTTTCCGTTTATGTTAAGTCAAATGCGTACTCTTACAGAGGGATTGTTTAGCAGGATAACAACAGGCGGGTAAGTGTTATGCAAGAACTCTTGGCTCTTAATTTATATCATTTTTTGATGGTATTTTTGAGATTAGGCACAGCACTAATGCTCATGCCGGGGTTTATGAGTTCATATGTTTCGGTAAATATACGATTGGCGACTGCATTGTCTTTATCTTTGGTATTGATGCCGATTGTTGTTCCTAGTCTTCCTCCTCAACCGGTAAGCACAACCTCTTTTTTGACAATAATTTTATCTGAAATAACTGTCGGAATATTTATGGGGGTGGTTATTCAAACTCTTTATGCGGCATTGAATTTGGCAGGCTCTCTTGCCGGACAGGCAATAGGTTTCAGTAATGCGCAAGCTTTTGATCCGACTACATTGAATCAAAGTATTGTGGTAGAGACATTTATCGGTATTGTGGCAATAACTGTAATATTTATTGCCGATATACATCATTTGATGATTGGGGCGGTTATAGACAGCTATCATCTTTTTAAGGTTGGAGAGGCATTACCGTTAGGTGATTTTGCCAATCAATTGAGTACTTTTTTAAATTCTTCTTTTATTATGGGATTTAAATTAGGGGCTCCGTTTGTGGTGTTTACAATAGTTTTTTATACCGGAATGGGTTTGGTATCACGTCTGATGCCGCAACTTAATATTTTTTTCTTATCGTTGCCGTTACAAATATATTTAGGATTGGGATTATTGTTTATAACCATACCAATGATAATATTGTGGTTTATTCGTTATTTTGATAACGGTCTTCATCCGTTTTTACATTAACAGAGGGAATATTTTATGGTAGCACCGGAAGAAGATGAAGCCTCCAAAACAGAAGAACCTTCGGAACGAAAAATAAGTAAAGCAAAAGAAGAAGGTGATGTGGCAATATCACAAGAAACTAAAAGTTTTATTATGCTTTTAGGAATGTTGTTGGTTGTTTGGTTGATTCTTCCTTTTATGTTTAAATGGTATTATCAGGTTGGTGTAAGTTTTATAGAAAATGCAGGACAAATAGAAATTACACCGACTACATTTCGTTCACTGTTCAAAAACAGTATTATCAGTTTGTTTAAAATTCTGGGATTGCCTTTTGTTGTATTTATGGTTTTCGGTGTTTTTGCAAGTATATCACAAACCGGATTTATTTATGCTCCCAAAAAACTTGAACCAAATTGGAATAAACTAAATATTTTCAGTGCATTGCCTAATTTTATAAATATGAAAAAAGTTATAGAAAGTTTAAAAGGAATCCTAAAAATAACAGTGATATCATTTATTGGTATATTAGTACTTAAGCCATATCTGAAAAAAGTTGATTTACTTCCGTCAATGGAAACAATTTCTATTCTTAAGTTTACTCATAAAATAGTTGTTTTGCTTTTGTTTGCAGTAGTAATCGCCACATTGGTAATTGCAATTGCCGATTATATATATCAGCGCTTTGCCCATTTGAAAAAGTTGCGTATGACCAAACAAGAGGTTAAAGATGAATATAAACAAATGGAAGGTGATCCGCTTATTAAGTCTCGTATCAGACAGGTACGTATGGAGCGCGCTCGTCATCGTATGATGGAAGCCGTTCCGAAATCGGATGTGGTTATTGTCAACCCTACTCATTATGCAGTTGCACTTGAATATAAGATGGGGGAAATGGATGCTCCTAAAGTAACGGCTAAAGGTTTGGATAATATTGCTCTTCGTATAAAATCAATAGCAGAAGATAACGATATTCCAATAGTTGAAAATCCTCCTTTGGCAAGGGCGCTGTTTGCATCAACAGAAATTGACCAAACCATACCACAAGAACATTTTAAAGCTGTAGCAGAGGTAATTACGTATGTTATGCAACTCAAAAATCAACAACCGGCCGGATAAACTTTTACAATCCAGCCTGATAAAGTTGTCGTTTTCTTTAGTATCACTTACTATAGTGATAATTATGTTTTTGCTTTATCCGCAGTATCATTTATATCTCATAATTTTGAGTGCGGTTGTTTCTTGTTATTGCTTAATTGTAACGATTAAAACCCTTGACGCCGGAGAAGCCGCAATCAGTTACGGAGGATTTGCAAATGAACTTATTCATAACAGTTCTTTAGCGTGCAGAATAGAGAATCCGCAAGGGGAAGTGATTATTCAAAATGATATTGCTAAAGATCTTTTTAAAAATTCAACCGTGATCAACTTCTTAGAGCAGAATCTTTCTGAAGAAAATGCCAATAAATCAGCGTTTTATCGTCTGCAGTCGGCATGTCAAAATTTGTGTCGGCAAAAAGTGATTTTATCTTTGAATTCTTCTGCCGCGGATCGGGTTTCTAATTCATACGAATGGTATGAGATTTCTCTTCAGCCGATTTATTTGAGAAAACCGCAAATTTTTAATGGTATGTTTTCTATAAAAAAAATAAGAAAAGAAACATATTTTTATTGGAAAATGGATAATATTACCGCTAAAAGAAATATGGAAACGATTTTTAACTCAGAAAATACTTCATTGCATGACTTTTTAGATTATCTTCCTGTCGGAATTTATACGGTAAACAAAGATTATCGCATAACATACGCGAATCATTGTTTTGCAGATTTTTTGAATGTTTCTCTTGCAGAACTTTCAAATAAATTATTAACCGATTTTTTAGCAACTAATTCTGTTTTGCCAAAGTTTCAAAATAAGTGGCAAGGAAGTTTATATTTTTCTTTGCCTGATGGTAGTGTGAAGGAAACTTTTGTGTTGCAAAACAGCTATTTGAAAAATACCACTCCGGAATTACATGGTGTAGTTCTTAATCATCTGCCCACTACAGAAGAATTAAAAGATAGGATAGAACAATCTTCGGATCAGATAAGTTGGTTGTTTAATAATGCACCGGTAGGAATAATGTTTTTGCAATCTAACGGTATAATTATGGAAGGAAATCAGGTTGCTTTTCGGTTTTTTGGATGTTCGGCAAATGAATTAATA
Source organism: Alphaproteobacteria bacterium (assembly GCA_017457005.1). GTDB lineage: Bacteria > Pseudomonadota > Alphaproteobacteria > RF32 > CAG-239 > CAZU01. The sequence continues at coordinate 11,254 of JAFTII010000034.1, forward strand.
AATAAATCAATATATTCTTTTATAGATGAGCAAAATAGTGAAAAATTACAAAAAGAGTTAAAAGATATATGTACTCATAATAAAGATTCTTTCAGTATTGATATTAAGCTGAAAAATGAATGTAAAAAATCTTCAGCCATGCTTTATATAAGTCCGATGAAACATCTTCATACAACGGATCAGATTCCGATAAAAGGGTTTGTGGTATATCTGATTGATAATACTCATCAGAAAAATTTAGAACAACAATTTGCGCAAGCGCAAAAAATGCAAGCGGTTGGTCAGTTGGCCGGTGGTGTTGCACATGATTTTAATAATCTTCTGACAGCAATGATAGGTTTTACGGATTTGTTGTTGCAACGACATGGGGTAGGTGATCCGTCATTTGCAGATCTGATTCAAATCAAGCAAAATGCGAATCGTGCTGCTGGTTTAGTTCGTCAATTATTAGCATTTTCACGAAAACAGCCGTTGCAACCTAAATTAATAGATATTATTGAAAATTTTGCAGAACTAAATCATATGTTAAAGCGTATTTTAGGCGAGCAAATTACGCTTAAGTTTAATCATGGAGCTGATTTAGGTTATATAAAGGTAGATCCGGTTCAATTTTCACAAGTTATTATCAACTTAGCAGTAAACGCTAAAGATGCTATGAACGGTAATGGAATATTGACGATAAAAACCTCAACAACAACATTGAATGAAGATTACCAATTTGGAGATGATATTATTAAAGCCGGTGATTTTGTTGTTATAGATGTTACGGATAATGGTTGTGGAATTGCTCCTGAAAATATATCTCGTATATTTGATCCTTTCTTTTCTACCAAAGAAAATATTGTCGGATCCGGTACAGGGTTAGGATTGGCAATGGTTTATGGTATTGTGCGGCAAACAGAAGGTTTTATAAAAGTAACCAGTACGGTAGGAAAAGGAACAACGTTTTCTATATTCTTACCTCGTTTTGAAAATAATGAAGAAACGACCGCTCAAGCTTCTTTATCAGAAGTTGTTACGGGACATAATGGTACTCCGATTCTTAGAGTTCAAGAAAAAATAACTCCACCCTTAAATATTAACCAAAAAATAATTGTGGGATTAAATGTTTCTAATACAATAGATCGTACTCAAGCGGTTAATACCAAATCTGCAAAAATTTTGTTTGTAGAAGATGAAGATGCGGTTCGGAGTTTTGGGGTTAGAGCGTTGCAAAAGAAAGGTTATGAAGTTATAGGTTGTAATTCTGCGGAAAATGCTTTAGAGTGTGTTTCTCAAAATATGAATATTGATCTTTTGTTGACAGATATGGTTATGCCCGGAATGAGCGGTGCAGAACTAACTCAAGCATTGAAAGAAAAATTACCGAAACTAAAGGTTATTTTGGCTTCAGGATATTCTGAGGAGATTGTTCGGCAACAACTTCCGGATTTTGATGATTTTGATTTTATAACCAAACCGTATAGTTTGGGGGATTTGACGGCAAAAGTTTTTGATGTCTTAAACAGGGAATAATATGCAAAAAACAAATTCTAACATAGTTCAACTTGCTTTAGATTTTCCTCATCGTCCCAGTTTGGGAAAAGAGGATTTTTTGATTGCAAATTGTAATAAAGAAGCTGTTACACTTATTGAACAATGGCCGAATTGGTCTTATTTTGCATTGTGTATATATGGTCCGTCAGGGTGTGGCAAATCTCATTTGGCTAATGTTTTTGCCGCTAATTATGCTAAAATTACTAACCATCCGTATAGAATTCCATTTATTCGTGCAGAACAATTAAATATTGATAAGGCTCATAAAATGGCAGAAAGCGGAAATTGTATTGTGGTAGAAGATTTGGAAAAAATTAAGGATGAAGAGGCGTTATTCCATTTATATAATATGTTTCGTGATGTAGGCGGAAATATTTTGTTTACATCGCAAGAAGCTCCGGCACGTCTTCAGCTTAAATTACCCGATTTGAGGTCTCGTCTTAAAATAGTTCCAACAGCTGAAATAAAGGCACCTGATGATGATTTGTTGTCAGCATTGTTAGTAAAATTGTTTATGGATCGGCAAATAGTGCCGTCACCTGAGATTATTAACTATATGGTTGCTAATATGCAACGTTCTTTTAGTTTTGCCAGACAATTAGTTCAGGAAATTGATAATATTTCTTTGGCTTGTAAAAGAGCAATCAGTATTCCTTTGATAAAAGAAGCATTGGCTTCACTTGAAATAGAGCCTTTACAGAGAAGTTTGTTTTAGATAATGCAGTAACTGCTTCTATTATACTCCGGCATGTCCGGAGTATTTTTTATAACAAATCCCTAATCCCTTTCTCTGTCCAGTTAGCTTGATACTATCTTGACATTTGCGTAAAACAATACTATCCTAAAATCAGGTAACTGATTTACAGGAGCAAAAACTATGTCCGGCTACAGACATATTATATATGTTATTGTGAGCA
>JAFTII010000035.1 GCA_017457005.1 Alphaproteobacteria bacterium
ACCCGTCGGAGCTTTAGTTCCTGAACAATTTTCTTCAGTATATAGATACTTGTCAGGATTACATTTGCAATTACTATAACAATAACCGACCCAAGGATAATTTCCCATCAGGTCGCAAACCATATCGCCTTTTTGAGCGGCATCAAGCCACCCGTTCGGACAACCTCGTTCTTTATCAATAACACCATTTTGCGGATTATCTTCTAACCCGTTAGAACGATTGGTGTTGTCTCCTAAATAGTCAGGTAACCAATAAACTTTAGCAAAAAGATTGCTTGCATTTAGCAACAAAATGCTCACAATAACATATATAATATGTCTGTAGCCGGACATAGTTTTTGCTCCTGTAAATCAGTTACCTGATTTTAGGATAGTATTGTTTTACGCAAATGTCAAGATAGTATCAAGCTAACTGGACAGAGAAAAATATTAGGAATTAGGTATAAAAAATACTCCGGACAAGCCGGAGTATAACAAGAAATTAGTAATGACTAATCTGGCAACATCATTTGAGTTTATTTTGTATCATAGCTTGCAATGCAGCAAGCTTATTATATTCATTTGCATTGGGTGTAATAAACTTTTCTTCCAAATCTAAAGCCCAAATATAAGCTTGTTGCGACAAAATTTCTTTGCCGAGTAAAATATTATCACGCTGATTTAAAATATTTTCTTTTTGGGTTGCAGTATCTTCAATATATTTTTTCAATAATCCGTTACGTTGAGCATAAGCGGTTGTATAATAGTATATTGTTAACATACCGGCAAGAATAAATAGAATGCTCCATAAAGAAACTATTGCGGCAAGACAAATCATTGCTAAGATTATAATTGCGCAACCGATTGCCTTTGTTGAAACCGATAAAAATATATTGCCAAACTGACGGCTGAATATAAAGATACCGAAGCCTATAGCTAATGTTCCTCCGCATAAAATACTGAAAACTTGTAAATGATTTGTTTCCATTAGCGATATAAAGCAAATACCGCACAACATCATGCAAAAACTAAAAAATAAATATCCGCTGTTTAATTTTAACAAAAAAATTATCAGATTTTTTTGCAGTTCACGCTCAATTACTTTTGCTGCGCGCAAAATTTTTAATTTATTATTTTTGTTAACATTAAGAACCGGTTCATTTTGTGTAAACAAATGATTTACGGCTTTTTGTTCCGCATGAGTAAGATTTTTAAGATTATCAGTGCGTTTTACTAACAATACGGTATCATCAGCTTGTTGAATATCTATAATATTTTTGCGATAGATGTCTAACAAAAATGCTCCGAACGATTTAATATCATAGCGATTAAAAGCCAGAAAACGTATTAATACCGGAGATTTTTTGATAGAAAATTTCATTTGTCCTTTATTTATTTTTATGTATTTCCAAGAAAGAATAAAGGATACGGTAATCGCCAAGAAGGTAAATAAACTGACATACACATCTGCATAATCATTAAAATGCAGTAACAAGGTCTTACTAAAGTAAGGATTTAAAATTTTATCATTAGACAATGACAATATCAAATGCATGCTTTCTGTCGGAAGCAGAGGACGTGTAGATGCGTATCCCCAATTTTGGTTGGACGGGTTAATAATATTGGCTTGAGATTTATCAGTTCGGTTGGCATTGCCGATTAGGGCTGTTTGTTTAAGTATTTCAACACCTTCCGGCAAAGCTATCGTTGCTCCGCTCCTTGTGATGACCATGTTCCATAAACTGCCGCTTACATCCCAATAAAATTCCTTAAAATCATTATAATTCCATAATAAGTTATCTGCCAGATACTCAAACTTGTAGGTATAAATTCCTGCTCCTAACTGATATCCTTGTTCCGGAACAATAGTTATGTTGTTTACATCTCCTGTCAGGCGATATGGTATGTTTTGTCCGTTTGCTGTTACACCAACCAATGTGTAGTTGATTTTTTTTCGTTCATTGTTTCTTGATACAATATATTTGGGCAAAATTCTGATTAAACCGTTCTTAAGTTTATTGTTATTGGCTACAACCATAATGGTTTCCGTAAATTTTACACTTCCACCCGGTAAAATCTCAATATTAGACATAAAATAAGGGATATGTTCTTCTGCCGGTACCATTACTTGCTTATTACCGGTCGGAAGAGTAATTTTAATCGTCGGAAAATTTAACTTTACAGATTTATTTTTTAGGGCGGCATTTTGTGTTAACAGCTTTTGCGGTTCAAAATCTGAAGCAGACTGTGTGGCTTTATCTAATCTTTTTAAAGCGTTTTCATAAATTTTACGAAAAGTTGATTTACTGTTTTCTTGCTTTTTTAACAAAATAGTGTCACTGGGTTGAGCGTGAGTTGTATGCGTTGTAACCTTGTCTTTATCCATAATTACCGCTTTTTCGATTCTCTCGGTCAAAAAGTCTTCCATTTCATCATAAGAAACTTCTTTAGGTTCTTGTGGTGCGGAAGTTTGTATTTGTTTCTGCGGTATTTGCGATCTGTCAATGATTTCTTTTACACCGGCATTACAATCAAAAATAAAAATTAAACTGAAACAAATTGTAAAAAAAAGTTTATTCATAAAAAAACACTCTTTGTTAACTAAATATATTTAGAGTATAAACTAAAGTTATTAACAAAACAATAAACCGCATTTTAGGAGTACTTTTTTATGAAAGATGTTGCAGCAATAATTTTAGGAGCAGGCAAAGGAACACGTATGAAATCTGACTTACCGAAAGTTCTTATGCCTGTTGACGGTCAACCGATGATACGCCACATTATAAATACTTTGGAAGAATTAAAGGTTAAGAAGATTATTACTGTCATTGCTCCGGATGGAGATTTGGTAAAAAAAGAAGTAGCTCCGTATCCTACCTGCGTACAAGAAAAACAACTCGGAACCGGTCATGCAGTTCGCTCTGCTCAAGCAGAACTGTCCGGATATAAAGGTGATGTTTTGGTTATTTTTGGAGATCAGCCGCTTTATACTAAGGATACTATGAAAAAATTGCTAAAAAAACGTGCTGAAGGATATAGTATTGTCTGCTTAGGTTTCCGTCCGCAAGATCCTGCTCGTTACGGGCGTCTGATTATGAAAGACGGCAATTTAGAGCGCATTGTTGAATATAAAGATGCAACGGATGAAGAAAAAGCAATTAATTTTTGCAATTCCGGAATGATGTGTTTTGATGGAGAAGTGCTGTTTGAAATTTTAGGTGCTATCAGTAATGAAAATGCTGCCGGAGAGTATTATTTAACAGATGCTATTGAAGTAGCTCTTCGCAAGGGACTGAAATGCAGTGCGGTAGAATGCCCCGTAGAAGAAGCCTCTGCAGCTAATACGCAAGAAGAACTTGCTTATTTAGAAGAATTACTCAAACAAAGAAAGTCCAAAAAAGGAAAATAGATGAAATTTATTCAACATCATTGGTTTGGTATCATTACAGGCTTATTTGTCTTCTTATGTTTTTCATTGTTTATCTTGGTTCTCATTTCTCCTCGCCAAGATTTACAAAAACGAGGCTTTATCCCTTGTACGGAAATAATGGCTGAAAATATTATTTCTTGTGAGGAAAATAAATTTACCTGTGTACTCAGCGCCGTCCTCAAAAACAGTTGGTGCGATATTAAGGTAATAGGACAAGGTATATCTGATTGGGCAAAAAGAAAACAACCATATCCGTGGAGTAATTATATTTTTATTCCGGAGCTTCCCGTGGATGATGACTTTGATGATGAAGCCAGAGAGGAATATCTCAAAAATAATCCTGATTTCAAGCTGGAAATGGAACAACTGAAAAAATTAAATAAGGAATTGGAAAATGAAGAAGAATTGCAAATGCAACTCAAGCCGGAAGACAAGCCTAAAGCAGAAAACATCAGTCAATAAATTTCCGGCATGGGATTTGACAGACTTATACCTTAATCCGCAAGATGAGCGAATTGAAAAAGATTTAGCAGAATATAAGCGGCTGAATAAAAATCTTGCAAAAAAATATAAAGGTAAATTATCGGAATTATCAGCGGAAGATTTTTTAGCTTCGTTACAACAGGTTGAACAAATCAATGTGTTGGGTAGCAAACTTGCCGTGTATGCCTACCTCAATATGGTTACGCAAATGAAGAATCAGGAGGCGGTTGTTTTATACCAACATATTGATGAAAAAATGACGGAATATGCAAAGCCTGCCATATTTTATAGTTTGGAGCTTAATCGGTTATCAGCAACCAAGCTAAGGGAACTATATAAAAATACAAATGTTGCTTTTTATAAGCCGTTTATTGAGCGTGTGCGCCGTTTTAAGTCGCATGAACTTCCTGAAGAACAAGAAGCTATCTTTTTAGACAAATCCGTAACCTCCGGATCTGCATGGCGCAGATTATATGATGAACATTCTGCTCGTTTGACCTATACGGTAAACGGAAAAACTTATAATGACGCGGAAATCTCTAAACTTCTTCAGGATAAAGACCCGAAAATAAGAGAAAAGGCCGGTAAAGAATTAAACCGTGTCAGTAAGGAAAATTCAGCGCTTTTTACTTTTATATATAATATGATAGTAAAAGATAAATCTATAAGTGATAATTATCGGGGTTATAAAAATCCTGTTTCTGCCCGAAATTTAGATAATCAAGTTGATGATAAGGCTCTTGAGGCCTTGGTCTCTTCAGTAAGAGGACAATACAAGAATATTGCTGACCGCTTTTATAAACTAAAAGCTAAGTGGCTGGGGGTAAAAAAAATCCAATATTGGGACCGCAATGCACCTCTTCCGTTTTCTGATGATAAATTATATGAATGGAATGAAAGTGTTAATATTGTTTTGGAAGCTTATCAACAGTTTTCAGAAGAATTATATCAAACGGCTCTTCCTTTTTTCAATGCCAATCACTCTTGGATAGATGTTCCTCCTCGTGACGGAAAACGTAGTGGTGCATTTGCGATGCCGTTGCCTGCCAAATTCCATCCTTATTTAATGCTTAATTTTGTCGGTAAACAAAATGATGTATTAACTTTGGCGCATGAATTGGGACACGGATGTCACATGCGTTTGGCAATCAAACAAGGGGAACTTAATGAAGATACTCCTATGATTTTGGCGGAAGTTGCCTCAGTTTTTGCGGAGATGATAACTTTCCAATCGTTGCTGTCAAACCTTAAAGATGATAAAGCCAAACTTTGCCTGATTGCGTCTAAGGTCAACGATATGATAAACACCTCTCTTCGTCAGATTGCGTTTCATTGTTTTGAAACTCGGGTTCATCAAGAGCGTCAAAACGGAGAATTGTCATCGGAAAGAATAGAAGATATTTGGCAAGAAGAAATGCAAACTTCTCTTGGTAATTATGTTATCGTAGATGAAAATTCTCGTGCGATATGGCCGATAGTAAGTCATTTTTTCCATAGTCCGTTTTATGTATATGCTTATTCATTCGCGGATTGTTTGGTTAATTCTCTTTATCAGGTTTATAAAGACGGAAAAATTTCTGATTTCTCCTCTAAGTATTTACAAATGTTGTCGCAAACAGGGGTCAAACGTTATGATTCTTTGTTAAAACCATTTGGCTTGGATGCAACAGATTCCGGTTTTTGGAATAAAGGATTGAGCTTGATTTCAGACTATATTGATGAATTGGAAAAATTAGATAAAAAATTAACCAAAGCAGGAAAAATATCCTAATTTTTATCTTTAGCTGCTGAGTTATCTTTTGCTTTTTGCAAGTACGATATTGGGTCTTCGTCTTTGCCGAGGTAACTTAAATTATAAGCGGTTATCATTAGGTTGAGCGGATTCTCATAAGAAATACCGGTGTTGACAGTATTATATACAAAATGTATATAAGCTTTCCAATGTTCAGATAAAGGTTCCGGAGATTTTAAAGTTGATGAAACGGTTGTAAATTGAATCATCCAAAGATGGTTATTTAATTTTTTAGCCTGTTTTATCATAACCTTCCTTGATAATCCGGATTTAACCAGTTTTTTTACGGTATTAAAACTCATGGCTTGAATAAAATGCCGATATTCCTCCGGACTTGATAATTTTTGAAATTCACTGCCTTCGGTCCATTTGATGGTTGTATTTCTGAAAGAAGGCACAAAATGGTGTCTTGCTATTACATAATTGCGCATAAGGTTTTCTTCCAATAATTCTTGCGCACTGATACTGGCTTCAACAGGCCGAGATTCTTTAAGTATTTGTCTTGTTCCGCCTTTTTCTAAAAGTAAAGGCAGAGCGCCTCTTTGCGGTAGCAACAAAAAAATAGTCAAAGTTAACATTATTGTAAGACTACAGCTTATTGCGGCACAGATAACCAAACAACGGGATGTCCACAAATAGCGTCGTTCCGGAAAAGCTCTGGTGTGAATATTTACCGGAAACTTTCCGAGAGTATCCGGACTCTTTTTTTCTTTATAACGAAATATGACAGACAACCATTCCGGCATTGAAAAATCACTTTCTGATTTCTTTAGCTTTACTCAAATAACTTTCAGCTTCATCAGGAGTTCCCAAATAAGATAGTGAATAATTAACTATCAAAAAGCTGAAAGGGTTATGCATTCTTTGATAAACATTTTCATAATTGATATCCGTAAACATTCCTCTTATATAAGCTCGCCAAATATGAATTTGAGGTTTCCCTTTGCCTTTGAAGTAGTCCATGGTAATAAATTGTACATGCCATAGTCCTCTTGATACCGGTCTCATCCATTCAATTTCTACCATTCTTATTAAAGCTTGATCCCTGAATAGTTTTAAGTTGGTGGGTACATCATTATTCTTAAAATTGCTATATACGGAAGCAGATGACAACCAATATAATTTTCTTCCCGGAGCCCATCTGTTAACCATTTCATCGTAATCATTACTGATAACGTGACGTAAAATAATATATTCCCGAACAAGCTGTTCGGCAATAAGGTCTCCTGCTAATATAAGTTTTTCATGCCAGTCAGATAATTCAAGTTGGCTAAAATAATGATTGGTCTGTAATAAACTGGGAATAGCTCGGCGCTGGGGCAGAAGCAAGAAAATGGTCATTGCCAACATCATGGACAAACATATACTGAGGCATGCGGTTATAACCAAAAAACGAGATGTCCACAAATATCGGCGCTCCGGCATAGCTTGTACATGTACTTGCTCCGGATATAAGCCTAGTTTATCAGGGCTTTGTTTTTCTCTGTATTTAAAAACTGTGCGTAAAATATCCAGCATGATTTCCTCGCCACCATAAACATAAGATTTACAATAATTATAGCACCAAAAACTATCTGTTTTATTAATTTTTATACAACAAAGTTGAATAAAAGCAAATAAATACTGTTAATATCCAAAATATTGGTATAATCTGCATAATAACTACAAGTGTTTTGAGAGATGATATAATGAAAAAAACATTGCTTTTATTACTTTTAGTGCCGGTTCTTATAAGCGCATGCTCTAAATCCGAAGACGGTTTTGAAGTGTCGGACGCATTGGTTGTGCCGGCTCCCGTGGCATATACTGATTGGGATAGGGCGATTCGTGTTGATGCTGATATGCAAACCATGTATGCCGCATCTCCTCAAAAAATAGAAAAGCCTATAGATATGTATATGGCTATGGCGCTGGCTCTCAAATATAATTATACCCGCCGAGTTGTGAGCTATCAACAAAGCTTAATAGAGGTGGAAAAATCTCCGGCTAATCGCTTGCCTGAAATATTTTCTTCTGCCGGATATGTTAACCCTTCTAATCGCTCTGCGATGGATTCGGAACTGAAACTTGCTTGGAATATACTGGATGTAGGAACTGTTTATTATCAAACTCAAGATGCTAAATTTCATACCGGAGTTGCTTATGAGCAAAGTCGTAAGGTAATTCATAATATTTTGCAAGAAACAAGAGTGTTATATTGGAAGACCCTTACCGCTCAAAGATTGCTTCCGGTAATAGACGATATGATTGAATATATGACTTTAGATGTTGATGAGCTTAATGCACGCGCTAAAGAATTGGCCGAAGAAGGCAAAACATTGAGTACGGCAGATTTGGTAAAGAAACGTAAATATATGGAAGCCGTAAAAGCATTATCGGCACAAAAACGAGAGTTGGAAACAGCTGAAATCCGTTTGGCATCGTTGATGGGATTCCATCCATCTACGGAGTTTAAGTTGGTCGGTAAAGAATATGGTAATTTTGAACTCCCTGACATAAAAAGTTCTCTTTCCGAAATGGAATGGCTTGCCTTAACAAACCGTCCGGAATTGAGAGTCAGAGATATGGTTACCGATATAGAAGAGATTAAGTCGTCTTTCCGTGTGTTGCAATATCCCGGAGCAGATAAGTACAAAAATAATTCTGCCTATTATAATCAAGATTGGGCAAAAAAGGCCAAAGTATTCGGCTTGAGTATTTTTGAAGATATGAAAAATCCGTCTGAAACAGATTTGGAGACTTTACGTCGGCAAAGAATGACAAATCTTATTTTGAGTCAGGTTTATATCGCTTGGGCTCGTTATATGTCTGCAATGGAAGACTATCAAGTAAGCCATGAACTTGCAGGAGTTTCAGAAGATATTGCGGAAGATACCACATTGGCTGATGGCAGTCGTGCTGAAAAAAGTCAATTAGAAGCATCTCGTGCTATTGAAGATGAAGTTAATGCAATGTTGGCTTATGTTGACTTGCAGGATGCTCTTGGTAATTTGTATTCCACTTTAGGAATGGACGCGATTCCTTATTATATGTTAGGAGAAAAACCGTCTAAAATGGCTGTATATTTGCGCGGTGTGTTGGAAAAATGGCGTAAAGGTGAGTTTTTACCTGATAACCGTCCGTATTTGTTGGAAGTTCCGACCAAACGCCCTCCGGTTAACTTGTCATCTGCTAAGTTGATGCCTGATATTACGGTTGAAAGCGGGCAACAAATTAATATAAAGATTCCTTCTGCAATTCTACATAGAATGGATTTTGAAGGAAAGATTACAGCTAAAGCCGGATTGTTAGATGATAGTCCGTTACCTGATTGGTTGTTCTTTGATGATAGAACAATGGAGTTCTCAGGAATGGCGATGCCGGGAGCTAAAGGAGAGTACATAGTTAAAGTTTACTTTATTGATGAAAAAGGGGCTACCGGATATCTTACATTTAAAATTAAGATTTTGGATGTTTATGTTCCTTCTCTGACTGTTAACGGACTGACATCCGGAAGAAAAGCTATGATTCTGAAACGATGTGTCGGCAAGCAATGTAGCGATTCTTATATTAATCAAGAATTTATTGGCGAAGACGTTGCCACAACTTCAAATAATTAAAAATAAAAAGCAGTTCAATAAGAACTGCTTTTTATTTAGAGTTCGCCCATAAGCTCTTTTTCTTTGCGTTCTCGCTCAACGGCTTGATACGCTTCTGAACACAACTTTTTGTGCTTGAAGAATTTAATAGTCTTCTGACTTTTACAATCTAAAGCCAACTCCCAATAGCTATGCCCTTCATACCCAATGTGTGGATTGGCTCCTTGCTTTATCAACTCATCTTGCTTGATGATGTCATCATCCTCTACAGCAATTTTAAATTTAAGTTGTAGCTGATACTTGGTAGGATCCGGATTGTTTCCTTTTAAGTGTTCAATAAAGAATTTATCCTTTTTTGCGTTGATAAGAGCTTCCCTTAGTGTTACGAAAGTACAGTGAAGATTTCCGTCAACAGATTCCCATACCTTGATTCTTTCATCAAGAGAGAAATGATAGCCGACAATCATAGCCTTGAAAACGTGATAATCAAAATCTTTATCGTTACAGCGAAGATAGTCTAAAATTTCGTAAGTTTTTTCCAGCATTATTTTGTGAGCTTTTTCAGAACATTTTCTGTGGAACTGCGACATTTTTTGGTAAGCTTTTTCCATAATTTATTTTTTAAAGATTAATAATATTTTTTCTAAACATCATGTATCACAAAAATAACAATAAGTCAATACTCGTTGTCTAAATTTTGTCCAAAGAATCGGCGGCGATTCGCTTTTAAAAAAAATTATAGTTATTCAGCTGGGTTAATCTTTGTGAAAATAGGCAAATATCTTGCTTAAAATCCCAAAAAAATAGACGTATTTTTAATAAACAAAAGTTGTTAAGAATGTTATCTACAAGCTCAAAAAAAAAATATGATTGATTCATAAAGGGATAGTCCGGAATCAAGTTTTTGTTAACTAAAAATCAGTTGAGAATCATACTTAAATTTCGCAATATGTTTCCAGGTTCAAAGTGACGAAATTATTTTCCAAATAAAAGTTGTGCATACAATATATAGTTTGTTTACTTTTTATTTACACTATATATGGTATAGGTGGTGTTAATAATGAAATAGGGAATACGCATTAAAATGTCTAACAATAATTTTGAAATGCCGGCAGTCGCCAATGAAAAACTTAATATTGATAGTGTTACTAAAAGAGACGGTACACTGGCTCCGTTTGATAGTACTAAGATTTATAATGCTATTAATAAGGCCGGTAATACAACCGGCGAGTTTGGAGAACAAGAAAGCTGGTTGCTTACTGCTCAGGTGTTGAAGGTTCTTAAACATAAATTTTCTGATGATTTGCCGACAATTGAACATATTCAAGATATTGTTGAACAAGTTTTGATTTCTGCTAACTATTTTGCAACGGCTAAAGCATATATATTGTATCGTGATCAACGCTCTCGTTCTCGTAATGATCAAAGAGTAATGGTTGACGTTGAAAGTTCGGTAAACGAGTATTTACAAAAATTAGACTGGCGTATTAATGAAAATGCCAACCAAGGTTACTCTAACGGTGGTTTGATTCTTAATGTTTCCGGTAAAGTTACCGCTAACTATTGGTTAAGCCATGTTTATCCGGCTAATGTCGGCGAAGCTCATCGTAATGGCGATATTCATATTCATGATTTAAGCATGTTGGCAGCATATTGCGCCGGTTGGTCTTTGAAGAACTTGTTGCATGAAGGCTTTAACGGTGTTCCCGGTAAAGCTGAAGCAGGTCCTGCTAAGCATTTATCTGCTGCCGTAGGTCAAATGGTTAACTTTATGGGTACATTGCAAAATGAATGGGCTGGAGCGCAAGCATTTTCTTCCGTGGATACCTATTTGGCTCCCTATGTTCGTAAAGATAAATTAGAGTACAAGCAAGTTTTTCAATGTATGCAAGAATTAGTGTATAATCTCAATGTTCCTTCACGTTGGGGTTCTCAAACACCTTTCACTAACTTTACTTTTGATTGGGTTTGTCCTGAAGATTTGCGCGAAACACATCCGATTATTGCCGGAGAAGAACAAAGTTTTACCTATGGCGAGCTGCATGAAGAAATGCACATGATTAATAAAGCTTATATGGAAGTCATGATGAAGGGGGATATCAAAGGACGTCCGTTCACTTTCCCGATTCCTACTTATAATATGACACCGGATTTTCCGTGGGAAGATGATAATACGGAGCTGCTTTTTGAAATGACCGCCAAATATGGTTTGCCATACTTCCAAAACTTTATCAACTCAGTTCTCAAACCGGGACAAATTCGTTCAATGTGTTGTCGTTTGCAACTTGATTTGCGTGAATTATTAGCTCGCGGAAACGGACTTTTCGGTTCTGCAGAACAAACCGGATCTGTTGGTGTGGTAACGTTGAATTGTGCTCGTTTGGGTTACCTTTATAAAGGTGATGAACACGCACTGTTTAACCGTGTTGATGAATTGATGGAAATAGCAAAAGTTTCATTGGAAATCAAACGGAAAGTTATTCAACGTCTGATAGATAACGGGTTGTTCCCATTTACCAAGCGCTATCTCGGTACTTTGCGCAATCACTTTTCTACCATTGGGGTTAACGGCGTTCATGAAATGATTAGAAACTTTACTAATGATGAGCATGGAATCGCCGACGAATGGGGACAAGAGTTTGCTCTTAAGTTCTTGGATTATATCCGTGATAAATTAGTCAAATTCCAAGAAGAAACCGGACACATGTACAATTTGGAGGCAACTCCGGCAGAAGGTGCCGCAACTCGTTTTGCCCGTGAAGATAAAAAGCGCTTTAAGGACATTATTCAAGCCGGTACTAAAGAAAATCCGGTTTATTCAAACTCATCTCAGTTACCTTTCGGTTATACTGATGATATGTTTGAAGCTCTTGAACTTCAATCTGCTCTACAAACCAAATATACCGGTGGTACAGTTCTACACTTGTATATGGGACAGAGAATTTCATCTGCGAAAGTTTGTCGTGACATTGTAAGAAAAGTTTTGACCAACTATCGCATGCCGTACATTACCATTACTCCTACTTTTTCCATTTGTCCTAAGCATGGATATATTTCAGGAGAACACAAATATTGCCCGATCTGCGATGAGGAGTTGAAGGCACAAAAACGAGCCGCAGCATCCAGAAAAGATGTTGCATAGAGTAAAATTTAATTAATTGGAGAAATGTAAAGATGACCACTATTAATTTTGAAGACATCAAATTAAACGATGAAGAAAGACAACCTTGCGAAGTTTGGACCAGAGTAATGGGATATTTTCGTCCGGTTTCAGAGTTTAATGTTGGCAAAAAATCTGAATTTTACTCTCGCATATGCTTTTCTGAGAGCAAAGCCGTTTGTGGCTGCGGCTGTGATGCAATGGACATTGCAGCTGAATAATCTCCGATAAATATGAGTGAGTTATTAATCGGCGGTGTTGAAACCTTCAGCACCGTCGATTTTCCTGATAGGCTGGCTGCTGTTGTTTTTATGCAGGGCTGTCCTTGGCGTTGTCCTTTTTGCTATAACCGATCTATTCAAAAGATTGGTCAACAAACCGGATTTGTATGGAGCAAATTTATTGAATTTCTGCATCGCAGACAAGGTAAGCTTGACGGTGTTGTTTTTAGTGGTGGCGAACCGTTGGTGCAAGATGGTTTATATACAGCAATGCAGGAGGTAAAGTCATTAGGATTTGAAATAGGTTTGCATACCGGAGGTTATCGTCCGGAACATTTAGCAAAAGTTTTGCCTATAGTTGACTGGGTCGGGTTAGATATAAAATCTCCGTTGACCGAAGATAGATACAAGGCGGTTACACAAACTAATCATATATCAAAAGTCTTAGAAAGTTTAGATATCTTAATTCAAAGCCAAAAGGATTTTGAGTGTCGCACCACCTGTGATCCGAGACATTTGGATATAGAAGATATTTACACTATTGCTCAAACACTAAAGAGTAAAGGCGTAAAAAAATATTTTTTGCAACAATATCGTCCGATAGATACAGATACCACAACTACGGATAGTGACCGTAATAAGTTTTTTCAAGATAGCGAACTCATAAGCACCTTAAAACGATATTTTGAAGTTTTTGATATCAGAAAATAAAAAAAGCTCTTAATTTATTTTTCAAAATTAAGAGCTTTTTTTATATTAGAAATATCTTCTTACACCGATGGCTATCTCTGTTATATCATCTATATAATCTCCACCGATATCAGTATAACGATACATTGCTCTCAGAGCTGTGCGTTTGTTTTTATCCAACCAAAACTGAACACCGGCACCATAACGAAGAGCAAAAGAACTATCGCTTACGGATTTAGAGTTTGCTCTCCATTCTTGAGATGAATCATAACGATATGCTGTTAATTTTACTGATCCGTCAATATCATATTGAGCAATACCGATTGTTGCCAATAAATCCATTCTGGACAATATAGGCAGATATCCTATAGCATCCAAACCATAAGCTTTATAATCAATGTCGTATTCAGCTTCAGAATAGCGATGATCTGCAGAATAATGTTCCTGATATTTAACTTCCTGATTTGGCAGAGATTGTTGATAAAACAATTCAAATCCTAAATATTTAAAAGGTTTATATCCGAAATTTACATTTAAAAAGTCTGGCGAATCATCAAAATTTTCTGCTTTTGCAGAATAATATTCTTCTGGTAATCCTGAGGCAACTAATGGGCTTAAAATATCAAAAGTTTTATCTGTGGTTGACACATCTCCCATCACATAATCAACACCAATGCTGAATTTATATTCTTTTGCTGCGTTCTGTTCATAATAATTATACGCCGGATTAGCTCTATAATCAGAGGGGTATCCTAACTTATAATTTTGTGCATTTGCTGAGAAAGCGACTGTTGCTGCTAGAACAAAAGAAATAGGTAATATTTTATTCATCTTAATCTAATCCTTAATTGGTATTAAAACAAAAATCTTACACCGAAAGAAAATTCGTTGAGATTATCAATAAAGTCGCCGCCGACATGAATATATCTGTACATAAGACGCAATGCCACTCCGTCAGCTATATTAACTTGAGCGCCCAATCCGGCACGAATACCGAATGTATCGTCATCAAAATCTTTTTCAATAGAACCGCGAGGATCAAATTGATCTAAGTAATAGGCGTTGAAAGTAGCTTTATTTCGGAAGTTATACTGAGCCAAGCCTAAGCTACCGACAAAATCAAAATAAGGAGTAACGGGCAGATAACCTATAGCATCTAAACCATAGGCTTTAAAGCTTGTTACATAATTGTTCATTAAATGATAATCGGTATAGTCAGCTCCACTGCTGTTAAGAGTTTCATTGTCAATTTGTGAGAAGTGATTATCTTCAAACGTTTGCTGATAAAAAGCCTCTAATCCGAAATATTTGTTTATTCTGCTTCCGATAACAAAAGAAATACTGTCTTGGTCGTCAATTATTTTGTTAAGATCGGCAGATATTTTAGCTCCTCCTAGCATTGGGTCTGAAAATTCGGTTTTATCCTCACCTGAAGATGTCTTGCCTACAATATAATCTAAACCGATATAAAATTTAGAATAGTTAACTTTCGGCTGATTATTGTTATAAGAATAATTATATTCGGGTTTTTTGTTTGTTTCTTCTGCTTTTTTAGTGTCATCAACAGCAGGTTTTTTAATGCGTTTTTTTATAACAGTATAAGATCCGTCACAAGGACACATTACAACGCGTCCCATGGTTACTGCCGCATCATTATCACTATCATTACAAGGACACCATTCAATATTATATAGATCCCCATAAGTTACTTCTGCTTTTGCTATATCAAGCCCTAAAGCACAAAAACAAACAAAATGTATCAATGTATATTTCAGTAATTTCATTTTTCAATTCCTATTCTAAACTAATTTAACCTTATGGCAAAGAGCCGAGAGTTTCAACTTTGTACTTATTTTATGCACACAAAATTAAATGTTAAAAGTATGTTAAATTATATCGTTGCCGTTAATCTTAATTGAATATTAGTGATATTTATGCTAAAGTTAAAATATTAAATAAATAAGTTTAAGAGGTTGCCATGAGTGCTTCATTAGATCCGAGATTTGCTGAGTTAAATTCTAAAACTATTGCTGTTGCAGCTGAAAAAGCCATATCAGATTTTTATAAGCTGAGCAATTCTGAACAAGATAATAAAAGAACAAATTTAACTAAATCATTTTTAGCAAATGGCTTTGAAGGTATGAGCCGAGATGATATTTTGCAGTTTTTTGAAGAGTTCAAGAGAGATAAACTTGGCATTCCCGTAACTTCCGAGAATATGGAAAAAATGGCTCAAATGCTTGGTAAAATGCCAAAATCGGAAGATCGTGCGGGTTTTAGCCACGGTAAGGCAGAGGTTGGGCTGGAGACAACCAAATTTGTGCATAAGAGAGTATTAAAGAATTTATCTAGAGTATTGCGTAGGCGTGTTCGCAAAAATGATTATGCTGCAGCTAAGTTAGATATTCAATATCATGGTGAGACTTCTTTTTCCGGAAACAGATTCCAAAATTGGAATTTAAAAAGAAAGAGCAACAAGAAAGCGAATAAAGACAAAAAAATTGAAGCAAAAATCAATAAAAAAGAAGCATTAATCAGCAAATTAGAAAACAAAATAGCCGGAACGTCTAAGTGGAACTATAAGACATGGTTGCCACGCATAAGATTAAACATTGCCAACAAAAGATATGAATATCTACATAAAAGAAAAATTGATCGTATGACCATAAATGCTAATACGCAAAACTCACAAATAATCAATTCTAAATTACAAGAATTACAAAAACAAAGGGCTTCAGGATTATCTAAAGACAGATTATCTTATATTGATAAAAAGATTCAGATGTATAGTCGGCTCAGTGAATATTCAGCTAATCAAACGCAGTCTAAACAAACAGAGTATGATAACAAACAGAAAAGTATTGCTCAAACAAAAGAAAATACGGAAGGCCCATTGTGTGAAAAAATTGCCAAACATTATGAATCTTTTTCTCATAAAGAGGATATGCTTGATTATTCTACCACCACCGGTCAATGGATGTATGCAATTTTAGAAAAGTCATCGGAAAATAAGAAACATTTGGAGAGTATCTATTTAGAACGTAAACATGAAGAATTTGCCAATAGTGATGACTTTTTTAAAACGCTAAAAGAGCAAGTGGGAGAAAAAAATGCCAAAATGGTGTTGTATGCTTTAGATCATGAAGATCCGTTGCGTAAAATGCGGAATGACAGAAAACAAGCCGACAATCAACAAGAAAATACTGAAAACCAAGATACCGGTAATGTGAATGAAAATCAAACCGACAGACCTGCAAATCCGGCTCGTCCGACCACCGAGATAAATATGCAAAATCTTAATGAAAGTTATCATGAAGCCGGTTATCGGTGGCTTATGCCATTACAGTCACCAGAACAGACACCTGAGGATTTTTTTGATTATAACCGTCATAATTCTACTTTTATGAAAGAGAACGGAGAAACATTAAATATTTTTCGTCCGGATGCTGATACTTATACCATGTCTGCACGTGATAACAATAATGAAAATACAGTACCATCTGTTAAAGATATGGTACTACTTATTTCAACGTTGCAGAAGGATGGTCACAAGAGCATGGAACTCGGTCATGTAGAATCTCCGGAGTTTTTAGCGAGAATGATGGTAGCCGCAGAGCAAGCTGGTATGGAAATAAGTAATCTTGCTGAAAAAAAGAAAGAAATGGAAGATAGGGGCTTGTATCAAGATGTGGAGAAAGAAATCACACGTATAAAAAATCCTGAGCAGAAAGAAGTTGTTATTGAAGAAAATCAACCTAAAGGACAAGAAAAACAAGAACGCAGTCCTGAGCAACAGCCTGAATCACGAGTTCCTGATCAGCAAACTGAGAAAGGATTAGATGTCAAAGAGTTGTTGCAATACAACTCAGATTTGGCAGTAGATATCAGAGAGAGCAACCCTAAAGGAGTAGAGCATTTTATCAACGGAATGGAAGCATTGTCGGTTATCCAAAATCCTGATATGTCTCCTGAAAAATATGAGGAATTTAAACAGGGTAATACGTACCAAAAACTTACATCAAAACAAAAAAATATTTTAGATGCTACTCATAAATTGCAGCAATCTGCCAAAGAAGGAAAAATAGGCGACAAAGACAAAGCTTATTTAGCGACGATGGGCAGATTGGCCGAAAGCTACAAAAAAACATTGGATAACGCTAAAAATCATGAGCATAAAAGAGGCAAAGATGGTGTTACTAGAGCGAAGGAAACTTTTGCCAAAAGAGCGATAACTCAAGTTGCAAGAGCCAGTAGCGAGCTTAACCGATAAGATAGTGGCTTTAGGGGAGAGAATAAATGTCACGTGCTGAAGATATTTTTCAAAAACTTATTTATTTTGGCGAAGATGCGATAGATGAATTTATATTAAATCGCCAAAGTGAAGAGTTATTTTTAGATTTTAAGCAAGCGGTATCTGTAGGCAAAAATTTTACAACTTTGCACCGTGATGATCGTAAAAATTTAGCCAAAGCGATTTCCGGCTTTGGTAACTCCGAAGGTGGTGTTATTTTGTGGGGAGTTGAATGTTCTAGAGATCTGGAAATTGGCGATGTTGCAAAAGCAAAAGTTAAAGTTAAAAACGTTCATAGATTTTTAAGTTGGGTGGAGAACGCAATATCCGGTTGTACCATACCAAGTCATAATAAAGTTCGTAATCATATCGTCAGCGTAGATAAAAACGGAGATGGCTTTCTAGCCACTTATATCCCCAAATCAGATATTTCTCCGTTAATGACAACCGGAAATAACAGTATATACATTCGCTCCGGATCTAATAATGTTCCGGCTCCGTATGCCGTTATGGCAGGGATGTTCGGTAGATCACCTCAACCTAACATAGAATTACTTATTAATGACCGCAGAATTGAAGCTTTGGAGAATCAAGACGAGGATATGTTATACCCCAACAGTATTGATAATCCTCCGGAACAGTATGTAAAAGTAAGTTTTACCTTGCAAGCTTCAAACAGTAGCAATGTAATTGCACGTGAGTTATATTTATCTTGTCGCACAATTGATAGTGGCGGCGAATATAATAAGGTTCGTTTTTCTAATTATAACCAAATGGATTCTATATTAGGCATAGAAGGACAACTTAATCTTATTACTCGTCCTGATTTGCGCCTTCCTCCACGAGGAGTAATTCGTTTTTGTAAGGTTGAGTTGATATTTTCTCCTTGTGTGGATGATGATTTTCAACTTGAAGGCGTAATTGGAGCCAATGGTGCCGCTCCTAAAGAATTCAGAATATATATACCCAAAAATAAATTACGTTCATTTGTTGCCAAAACAATTCGTGGAGAAGACGAAGCCAATCATCTGCTGGCAGAATTTTTTGCTGAATATGTAGATGGAGAAATTTGATGCCCGAGATTGAGATTTATACTGATGGTGCATGTTCCGGTAATCCCGGTGCCGGCGGATGGGGAGCTATTTTACGTTATGGGGAAGTGGAAAAAGAACTTTCCGGCGGAGAACTCCAGACAACCAATAATCGCATGGAACTTCAAGCTGTAATTAGTGCTTTGTCAGCCCTAAAAAAAGAATGTCAGATAACTTTATATACTGACAGCCGTTATGTTATGGACGGCGTCAAACAATGGTTGCCCAATTGGAAAGTAAACGGGTGGAAGACCGCCAACAAAAAAACAGCTGTTAAAAATATAGATTTATGGCAAAAACTTGATGCTTTAATTGATAAGCACCGCATTAAATGGGTATGGGTCAAAGGTCATAACGGTCATCCTGAAAACGAGAGAGTAGATCGCCTTGCCCGAGATCAGGCCAAAAGTTTTTCTACTCAGCTTGCAACTGATTCTTAAGGAAATTATAGAGCTGTTTTTCATCTGTAATCTTAGGCAAAACAAATCCTGACGGCATTTGTGGAGTAAATAACACATAAAGCGGAACATCATAAATATTAAATTGTTGCATAATATTTTGCGCCGTAGTCGGACTATGGGCAATATTGATATTTAATTGCACCATATCAGAATTATTTATAAGAGCCTGAATTTTATCACTATAATTAAAGATAAAATCATTGTAATGACATTTTATGCACCAATCTGCATTTATTCGTACCAAAACATTAACCCCGATTTTAGTAAAACGATTAATATAAGGCATATCAATATTTGACAAATATTTATATTGATAACGGTTTTCAACTAAATTTTTATTTTGGGCATATTTAGTATCAGCATAAGCTCCGATAAAAATGCTCAGAAGCAACACCGCAGCAACAATATTGAAAAATCTTGATACTTTATTTCTGATTACTGGATCCGTCTCTATACCGTATAAGTGAATTATTGCATAATATCTGTATGACAATATTCCCCAAACACCGATTAGGAATAATGCCCAATGCCACCATAGGTTTCCGTTTGTTTGAGCCGTCAGCACAATTAATAACCATCCCAAAGCTCCCCACAATAAAAGATTTGCCAGTTTATCCACTCCTTTTAGCCATTTATTGGGATAGGGGATACATAGAGCAATTGCCGGGAATAATATCAAAATTACATTTGGCGTAATAAATCCTGCAAAGATTGCCGCCATAACAACCGCAAGCTGCCCTGAATTGTTGACTATAGTGTATTCCAAAATTTGAGCAAATAAAGGAATATTATATGCTAAAGCGGTCCAAGTAATGATAATTCCAAATCCGTATTTTTTAATATTTTCAGAAAGAGTTTGCGGTGTTTTTATAAATCCGTAAATATACATCTTAATCATAAAAATTAAAAATATGCTTATACATAAAAAAGCACAATTTTGGAATATATCATAATATCTGATATCATTACCTGCCGACTTAAACCCGACAATTAAAGCATAGATTATCAAAAAGACAAATAAAATGCCCCCAATATTACCGATAAGTTCTCTTCTCGTTTTTTCTTCCGTTGTTCTGCCAAAACCATAAAATGATTTTAATTTTAATAACCAAAGAGGAAAAACTGCCGGCATAAAATTAAGCACCAATCCGCCCAAAAAAGCCCATAACAACGCAATCACATTAAATTGAGAGGCCTCTTTGGCATTAAGCGGTTGTTTTTCTATTGTAATTTTTTGATATATTGCATTATGTGAATCTATAGCAAGTAGGACTTGCACTTGTTTTCCGATTAATTCTTCACTATTTAGCGGAGAAGATAGATATATACGTAAATTATTTTTATCATGAACAATGTATTGAGGCATAAATTCAATATTGTTGTCATTTTCTATAAAAACACTTATATTTTCTACCGGCATTTTAGATGTAACATCCAAAACCAAAAAAGATTGTTGATCTTTTTTATATGCAAACAGATGATTTATCGTTATTTTCGGATGTTTATTTTTAGGAATAAATCTTTCTAATAATTTTATTTCTTGAGCGATGTCGGTTTCTTTATTTTCGCCTCCCGCTTCAAGGTCCAGATTTGTTGTTATGTTTTCTTTAACGCAAGAGTTATCTTTACATATACTGGCATCTAATGTTGCAACCAAGCTGACATTTTTATCGGGATTAATAACTTCAGCCGTAAAAGGGATTTTAATAATATTTGCATAACCGCTAAAAGTTTGCTGTTCCTCAATAGTTTTTCTGATTGGTACCGGCCAAACAAAAGATACGTTTTTAACATTTTGAGATGAATTAAAGTTAAGTTTACTGCCGGAAAACTGCATAAAGGGATAGCGTAGCATAAAATAATTTTTATTAAGATATATTTCAGCAAGTCCGCTAATCTTAGATTGTCCGGCAACAGATTCGGTTGCTGATGATATTCTTATTGCAACATTTTCCGGTCCGATCCAAGAGCCAATTCCTTGTTGTTTGTCAAAAACGTTTTTATTAAATAAACTATAAGAGAAAAAAGTTTTCCAATCTCTTTCTAAAAAGGCTTTTTTTAATATTTGTTTGCGCTCATAAGGAGTAATTAATCCTGCATCACGATATATCTTATCTTCAACCGCTTTTTTGTCTTGCGGCAGATTAGAATAAGAAATTATCTTTTTAAAATCCATAATAACTTTCGGCTCGTTTGAATCCTGATATTTTTCTTTTGGGGCAAGTTCATATTGTTCATCTGCAAATTGCAACGGTATATCATTTTCAGTCAGCACTTGCTGTAACTTGTTTTTAAGAAAATTGTACCAACGTTTCCCTTGTACGGCATAACGAATGGCCTTGTGTCTGAAGCTGATTTCCTGATCAGTATAATCAGGGTGCAGATCTTCAAGATCCCAACTGAAATCATCTTTTATTTTTTGTTGAGGATATTTTTCATCAAAAATATTAACTTCGTTGATAAATTCATTATACAAAGCAAAAAAATTACGTTCTTCCAAATCGGTATCTTCTTGCAAATCAAGAAATACTTTTCCTCCGGTTTCAGAAGCAAAACTCGGAACCGAATAACAACATAATGCCATTAATAAAGATAGCAACAATTTTATCAAAATATTTTCTTTCCA
This sequence comes from Alphaproteobacteria bacterium, assembly GCA_017457005.1. GTDB lineage: Bacteria > Pseudomonadota > Alphaproteobacteria > RF32 > CAG-239 > CAZU01. Next base: position 21,803 of record JAFTII010000035.1, read on the forward strand.
AAAAATTGTTTTTAGGATACGATAAATTATGTTATAATACAATAGTTGAATAAATTTTTAATATACTAGGCATAAAATGGAAAAAAATAATACTGAATATTTAGTCGGAAAATGTTTGGTTTCGGCCCCTTCTATGACCGAAGAGCCATTTGCAAAATCTGTCATATATATATGTTCTCATACTAAAGATGGAGCAATGGGGTTTATGATTAACAAAAAAATCAAAGAATTTTCTTTTGCAGATTTGGCTATTCATCTTCCTATTGACTTCAGTAAACCTGTTTCGCCTATAGATTTATACCAAGGCGGTCCGTTAGATCGTGTAAGAGGGTTTGTTATTCACTCTACCGACTACCGAAAAGGAGAATTTATAGAACCGGGCGGAGGTATAGCAATTTCATCATCTGTTGATGTTTTAACAGATATTGCATTTGGCAACGGACCTAAAGAAAATATTATAGCATTAGGTTATGCCAATTGGGCGCCCTTACAATTAGAGCAAGAAATTGTTAATGATCGTTGGCTGGTTGCTCCGGCTAGCCCTGAACTGATTTTTAGGACAAAAGATGAAGATAAGTGGCAAACCGCTCTTGATACGATAGGAGTGGATATTGCTAGATTTTCTAACACTTGCGGGCGTGCATAACCTTCTGTTGGGTGTACGATTTTTTTGTATCCTAAAAACGATTTTCTTAGACTCCTCAATTTTAAAAAAATGATTATAATAACTTTATCATCACAGAAAAGATGAGCGGGAAATAATAAATTATTGAGGAGAAAAAATATGACACCGAATAAACCGATGATGTTGTATGATATTGTAGAAGATAATTTGTCTTTAGTCAGCAAAATTTACCAAAGTTTTGAGGCACTGGAAGAAACTCTTGGCGCCCTAAAAATGGAGGAGCCGTTATTTATGACTTATGCTGCTAAAAAATCATTTGCGCAAACCATAATGAAAACAACAAATAATGCGCACAAATATAGAAACTAATTAAGAATAGGCGCAAAAACACCAAAAAGGGAATTTGTTTTAGCAAATTCCCTTTTCTTGTAAAAAAAGTAATTTTTCTCTTTCTTGAAGGATTTATTCTCATATTTTCCTTTGATAGTGCGAGGATTGATCTAAAATATTTCCTCTCCCTTGATGGGGGAGGAATAAGGTGGTGATAATTACCTCTCATCCTCCGACATATCCGGAGTATCTTTTTTCTAGAGCTTGCCCGAACAACACAAACAATGACAGTTACCTCTAATTCCTAATCCCTTTCTCTGTCCAGTTGGTTTAATCCGGTATTGACATTTGCGTAAAACAATACTATCCTAAAATCAGGTAACTGATTTACAGGAGCAAAAACTATGTCCGGCTACAGACATATTATATATGTTATTGTGAGCATTTTATTGCTAAATGCAAGCAATCTTTTTGCTAAAGTTTATTGGTTACCTGACTATTTAGGAGACAACACCAACCGCTCTAACGGGTTAGAAGATAATCCGCAAAATGGTGTTGTTGATAAAGAACGAGGATGTCCGAACGGGTGGCTTGATGCCGCTCAAAAAGGCGATATGATTTGCGACCTGATGGGAAATTATCCTTGGGTCGGTTATTGTTATAGTAATTGCAAATGTAATCCTGACAAGTATCTATATACTGAAGAAAATTGTTCAGGAACTAAAGCTCCGACGGGTTCA
>JAFTII010000036.1 GCA_017457005.1 Alphaproteobacteria bacterium
AGTAAAAACAAAGAGATAACCTAAGATAAATCTCTTTATACATTCCAACAGGTAGCTACGATTAGACTACAAGTTACAATGGATAGAACATATTTTTGAGATGAGATTGATTGATAAAATTTCCAAATAGTATATTTTTTTGCGTACTTTTTGTTTTTTGTGATGCATAATATAAAGAAAAAGCCAACCTTTGTAAAAATTTGCAGAGGTTAAAAATTTTACCATTTATTAAACTAATTTAATTTACTTTACTTTACATTAGGTATATTTTAAGGATTGTATCATGTTAAAATTTAAAAGAGCCTTTCATGAATGGCTTACTGTAAACAATGTATCTGACAAAAAGTGCAAGCAATTTCTGGTGTCAATAAATAACATTTGCGCAGAAATAACGAAAGAAGAACTTCATTTTATACATCAGATTGTTGAAGAAAAATATATTGATATTGGTTATATATTATCAAAATATCACTTTTTTGCCAATATCAAAAGAAAATCACATACTATTCAAGATAATGAAATTGTTGGTATCAGTTGGGAAGAACTTGCTACTGAGTTACCATTAATAATTTTAGGATATGATGGACGAAAGAAAACCATCTTACAAAAATACAATGAATTTCTTTTTGAATCAGAATTACCTGATGATGTATTAAAAATTCGCCACCAAAATATTCTGTATATGATGTCTCAATCTCAGATACAGTCATCGTCATCTGAGTATTATTTAACTAGTGATTTAGTACAAATACTTGGTATTAATGTACGTGTAATAAAAAGATGGAGAGCAGAACGTATTAGACAAGGAAATTTAGATCCTTCAAAATTTGAACAGCTTCATGAAAATCCATACGGAGAAGGGAAAATTGGTCCCAAATTTGTAGTAGTTGGAGGAAAATACAGATATTATTTTGATGATTTAAAAGCATATTTTGGTCGAGATATAGGTTCTATGTAAATATTTTCTTCCGAATCGGTTTCTTAAATATAACAAAAAACACTCACTTTTTATAATAATGAGTGTTTTTTTGTTTATTAGTTCTATTTTTTTGCATGAACTTTGTCACCTTACGACACCTACAGTCATCTTTTGTCATCTTTTTTTAGTAAAATCAATATGCTACAATAAAGATGTTATAACAAATAGCGGGCAAGGCCTTGCCTTTCATTAAAAAAATTGAAAGGCAACAAGATGACAAAAGAAATTTTTACAAAGCAGCAACTTGAGGCTGCAATTATCGAATATAATTTGACTGAGTTGGTTAATACTTTGCCACCTCAAAATTATATAGCTCGCCGTAAAAAAACGGTTAGAAGCTCTATTGAGGATTTGTATAAAGATTTAATGCTAACCCCTTATCTAAAAGCAATACCTAAGCGTCCAGGTGTGCGTCCAAATAAAGGCTTACCTAGTAAAGCTGCAACAATAGAAGCTTTATATGGCTTAAATCGTTACTATAGAGAATTAATTGAAGCTTTGGATGAAAAATGGGTTCGAAAAGCAATTAAATATGCTTTAAAAAATAATCAGAACGCAGATCCTGCTTTAGTTAAACGATTAAAGACAGAAAATAATGTGTACTATAATAATGCACTTAAAACTAAAGAAAAAGAGATAAAAAAGGCTCAAACTGTAGAAAAAATGTTACAAAATGTTATTGCTGATGAAAGCTTGTCATATGCAGGTGCTATCATTGACTTAACACAGCCGGAAGTGTCGAAAGATTTAAATTCTGTTGCTCTTCCTTTGGCTGAAAATGCTTTGGTCTTTATTGCCGTCTATCCAAAGGACATGCTGAAGGCTTTGAAGTTAATTGAAGATTTGGAACTCGCATACGTTGATAATATTGTGTGGGACCGAGATGTTCAGTTACCAACGGGTACCTGGAGCAAAAATCAGCACACCAATATTCTGATTGCACTCAAGGGTCAGCCCAACGAACCGGTAAATGAGTTTCAGCTTCTTTCCATACATTTTGAACATAAAACAAAATCTTTAACCAGTTTACCTGATTACTACTTCAGCATGATGGAAGAGATGTGTCCAGGTGAACAGTATTTAGAAGTGTTTTCTAATCGCCAATTTAGTGACAAGTGGCATATTTTTGAAATTAATAAAGAAGAAAAGGAGTAAAGTAATGCCTCATATTAACTTAAACAATATTACTGCAACAGGTAATGATTTTGAACACTACACTGCAATTTGTGTTAGTGGGGGTATTGGCACCTCAAAAACCAAATATGTAGGGTACAAAATGGTTTGTGGTTGTGAACTTTTATTGGATAGGTGGCGCTTTTGTAGCGCCATCAATCCTCAAGTTGGTGAAGGCTTGATATGTGGCGATTTCACAAAAAATATTGAAAGAATTGCAAGAGAGCATATTAAACGTGGAGCAAGAGGCTTAGTGATCACTTTGCCCTGCCAAAGTATGAGTTTAGCCGGTGGTCAGCACTTAGATGATCCATTAACTTGGTTGTTCTTATATGCTCTTGAATTATGCAGAGCTATATATAGACTATCTCCAGAGCATCTTCAATGGGTGTTTTGGGAGAACTGTCCATACTTTATATCTGATAAACAAGATCCAATTATTACAGATCGTCTTAATGGGCAAACTATTTTACAAACCATCACAAAAGAATTGAATCTTCTTGATATGGATGTCAATGCCAAAGTTTTAGATGCAAGTCTATATGGTACAGCTCAGATGCGTAAGCGCGGAATTATTCTCTGCAGAAAATTGAAACGTTGGGAGCTTCCTCAACCTGATGAAAAACCTTTGACTTGTGGTGATGTAATTGGTGATAGAAAAAAATTTGAATATCTAGATTCATCACATAGGCGCTCATTAACAAATGAATTTCACCGTATTGGATATGTACCTCCTGTACAAGAAGCCTTCATCAGAAAAATTGAAACAGGAAAGTCAGCGGCACAGTGCTTACCTGCAAAAGAAATTGTAAACCATGACGGAACTCAAAGTCAAGGACAGCATTCAGGAGTTTTTGGACGTAATTCTATGAATGCTCCTGCTCATACTATTACTCAAGGCAGTAATTGTATATGTGGAGATTGGACTTTGCATCCTGGAGAATTGGAAAACAATGGTCTATATAGTGATCCACGTCCTTTCTCTGTTGCTGAAATATTTGCTCTGACAGGCTTAGATGATAATTTTATCAATGCTATTCCTGCATGGGCACGTGGTAATGACAAGTTGTTGCGCCAGTTGTGCGGAGAAGCATTAATGCCTAATTTACTTGCTAGATGCTTACAAACACTCTAATACTATATAAATTATAGTCTAAATGAAGAGGAGTTATATTGAACTCCTCTTTTTTAACCTCTGCAAATTTTTACATAGGTTGGTTATTCTACTGAATTTGATAAGGCTATTTTTTTCTTCGCGCACGTAAAGGCTTGTTATTGTCTTGATTTTTTACTAATAGCGGTATGGTACTGGCGGTATGCATATCCCGTACTAGTATGGCGGTGTAGTATCCCGGTATGCCACTCCCGGTATGCTATATCGAATCTTAATATATATTCAAAATATGGCATCAATTTCACATAATGGAAAATTAATTTTCCAAAAGTTGATTTTTATTTAGTAGAAAAACTGCGACTTCCAATTCTATTAATCATGACAAACTATAAAGGCTTACTCACTAACGAGTTACGAGCCTTATATCCCGATTTTACGGATATAGAGCTCAATGGAATAGCTGATTGTATAATAGATTTTTATACAATATTAACTGAAGCACTAATCAACAATAATGAAAACAAGGAACTTAAAAATGACAGATAACAATGATTGGTTAACTGATGAAGTAAGAAAAAATTTTGAAGGTTATACTGATGAAGAAATTATATTCATCAATAACAATGTTGCAAAACTAGGCGCGATGACTCTTAGAGCATGGTCTGATGAAGAATATAGAGCTAATATGCCAACTTTAGCTGAACTAATGGAAGAAGAAAGGAGAAATAACAATCCGGACAAAGACTAATATTTTGAAAAATCAGTAAAATATTAGTAAAAAAGTTGATTTTACACTCATTTTTTTGCGTACTTTTACATATAAACCCGATATAATATAATTATGCAAAATCAATTGAGTACACGAAAATGAGTATGTTAAAATATATAATTACCGATCCTTGTTACATCTTAGATGATGATACTTGGAATGAGTGTTGTAAAGTTTTTGATACATATAAAAATGATGAATTTATGTATCAACGATTTGATGAAGCTGTTACTAAGGCTTTATCAAAATTCACCGGTCACCAGAGTTATGCTTGTGGTACTGGCTTTGGTGACTGGTGTAATGAAATTTATGGTTTAGGAGTTATCAAACATGACTTTTATGCTGATGCAGGTATGGTTTGTGTGTGTCGCTTAAATCATAAAGTATTAGATAATCTTTATAAAAAGTATGGTGAGAAAAATGCATTATCTGGCGCTGCTATTTTTGAAATGTCAGAAGATATAGGTATTGAGTTTGATGTTTCAAATAAAGATTGGACTGTTATTACAATTAAAGACAATCAAACCGGTAATGTTATCAAATCTATGGATTATGAAGATAATTTTGATAATGAAGAAGATGAGGAATATTAACTAATGAGTAAAAAAAATCAAAATTTATTTGAAACAGAATGCAATGAAGCAATTATTTTTGCAAGAGTTTCTAGTGAAAAACAAGAAAAAGGTGCTTCAATTGATGCACAAAAAGAATGTATTTATGAATATTGCAAAAGCAAAGGCTTAAAAATTATCAAAGAATATATTATTACAGAAAGCACTATGCGTGGCGACCGCAAACAATATAAAGAAATGATTGATTTTATTAAAGGTCGCAAACAAAAGACAGCTATTGTTGTAAACTGCGTAGATAGATTGCAACGTTCTTATAGCGATACTCCTATTCTTGATGATATGCGAAAAAAAGGCAAAATTGAAATTCATTTTATGAAAGAGTGTTTGATTTTATCTAATCATTCTACTGGTATGGATATTTTGTTTTGGAATATGTGTGTTTTAATGGCAAATAGTTATGTTTTAAGCTTATCTGACAATGTTAGAAGAAGTTTAGAATATAATTGGGCTAAAGGAAAATGGCAAGGTTTAGCACCTCTTGGATATCTAAATACAAGAGATAACAAAGGAAATGCTCACATTATTATAGATGAAGAACGGGCTCCAATTATTAAGCGTATGTTTGAAGAATATGCAACAGGTTTACATTCTGCTCAAAGTTTGCTTACTTTTGCAACACATCTTGGATTAACAGCAAGAACCTTTGGAAATACCAATAGACATCCACATCCATTAAACTATAACACAGTCTATGAAATTTTGCGTAATCCTTTCTACTATGGTGTTATGAAAGTTAAAGGAAAGCTTATTCCTCATATATATGACAAGATTATTGATAAAAAGCTTTATGATAGAGTTCAGTTAATACTAGAAGCAAAAAGTATAGATAGAGAGTTTCTTGCTAAACAACAAAAATATAAAACTAGAAAATTTGCTTTTCGCTCAATTATCAGATGTGGTAAATGCAATCATTTTATGTCTCCTGACTGCAAAATCAAAAAAAATAAAATGTCTTATGTTTATTTTAGATGTTACAATAACTGCGGTCAGCCTTCTGCTAATAGCAAAACTCTTTTAAATCAACTTGATAATGAAGTATTTTCAAAATTTTATATTTCTGATGATGACTTTATTGATATTTCAAAATCTGTAATAAATCATAACAAACATTCTCATTATATTAAGCAAGAGATTTTGATTAAGTTTTTAATTCTTATCAGAGATTTATCTTATATTATGAAAGAGGCAAACGCTGGTATGCAAAACGAGATTTTAACAATCCTTCTAAAAGATTGTAGTTTAAATGGCAAAACACTCTCTTATAATCTTCGCTCACCTTTTGATAAATTGCTTGTTTCTCAACTTAGTGATTGGAAAGACATCATTATTAACAACATCAAAGACTTAGACGCTATTGAATATAATATCAAAGCTTTAAACTTAGTGGAGAGAAAGTAATGAGAAAAAAATATCAGAAGAAAATTATAGAAATTTGCAAAGAAGCCATTACCTTTGCTCGAGTTTCTAGTGAAAAGCAAGAGAGAGGTGCATCTATTGATGCTCAAAAAGAGTTAATTAAAGAATATTGCTTAAAAAAAGGCCTAAAAATTATAAAAGAGTTTGAAATAACTGAAAGTTCAACTCGCGGAGATAGAATAAAATATAATGAAATGCTTGACTTTATTCGGACACGTAAGAAAAAGACAGCCATTGTTGTAAACTGTGTTGATAGACTACAAAGGAGTGATGAAGACAATCCAGCGCTCAACAAATTAAGAAAAGAAGGCAAAATTGAACTTCATTTCATGAAAGAAAATATAGTTTTAGATGAGACTTCTCCTGTTCATGATATATTTGCTTGGAAAATGAATGTGTTAATGGCCGGAAACTATACAGATTCTTTGTCATATAACGTTAAAAGAAGTTTGGTTAAAAATTGGAATTCAGGAAAATGGCAAGGTTTTGCGCCTCTTGGATATCTAAATATTCATGATGAAGACAATCAAGCAACTTTGATTAGAGATAGTGTTCGTGCTCCTATTATAAAATATATATTCAATGAGTATGCTACAGGTAAACACTCTATTTCATCTATTTGGAATGAAGCTTGTAGGCTTGGATTGCGCACTAAACAAAAAAAAAGAAAAGGTTGTTTGGTTAGCAAAAATACAGTCTATGATGTTTTAACAAATCCATTTTACTATGGTGTTATGTGTGTTAAGGGTGAGTATTTTCCTCATAGTTATGAACCTTTAGTAACAAAAGAGATATTTGATAGAGTACAAGACTTGTTTGTAAAAAATGGTAATCGCAATAGAAATAATATTGTTGAGTATGCTAAAACACCCTACACTTTTCGTGGTTTGATACAGTGTAAAGAATGTGGTTGTTTAATCACTCCAGAAAAGAAAGTAAAAAATAATGGCAACACATACATTTACCTTCGTTGTGGTCATCCTAATAAAGTATGTCATCAAGGTATTGTAAATGAAGATGTTATAATACAACAACTTAAAAATGAAGTTTTAGATAAAATATCTCTTCCACCAAAACTTAGAGAGTTAGTAACTAAAAAACTTATACAAGATTTAAATGATACGTCTTCTTTTAATAAAAAGATAAAGACAGATATCACAAATAGACTTATTGAATTAAAAACAAAAGAAGATGCTTTGCTTGATTTTTATTTAGAAGGAAAGCTTCCTCAAGCAACATATGAAGCAAAACAAGAGCAAATTGCTAAACAACGTCAAGAATTAGAAGCTACTGCAGAAAAATATAAAACTATAGATAGCTCAATGAAAGAAAACATCTGCAAAGTTATGTCTATGAGTTGCAATATCTCTGAAATTTTTGATAAAGCCTCACCTACTCGCAAAAATCAGCTACTAAAAATCTTAATATCTGACTGCAAACTTAATGGTAAAGTACTTGAATATAAACTAAAATCTCCTTTTGATAAACTAATCCATTGTAATGACTACAAACAATTGTCTAGTGTTGTAATCGAACATTTAGATGAGTTTGAAGGTGTATGTATTTAAGACAATTTATAATCTTATTTTTTATTTATAATTAGTCCGTATGTTACAAGATGCTTCCAGCCAGAGTTCAAAAGTCGTCAGAAATGGCGACTTTTTTGTTATTTTACAAGCGTTTAGACTAGTTCGAAGATGAACATATTTTGAAGGCTTGTTTTACAACATCTTCGAACTCACTTCTATATTTTTCAATAACTTAGCTAATTTTAGCCTTTTTGAGCATAAAGATAATCTACTGGCATTAAAGACTATAAATTAGTATTGCTATCATCTTAAAAATGTGATATACTGAACTTGTTCAATTAAAAATTATAAATATAATTAATATTAACATTTATGAAAAAATTCAAATCGGCAGCCGAAAAAGTTCACGCTGAACTTAAGGCAAAAACAAATTGCTTTGTTGATGGTAAAATTGTCAAAGCAACACAAATTGTTGCTATAGACGATGATGCAACATCAGCTATGTGGGCAGCACGTATGTTCTATGAAATACGTAAAACTCACGGATATTGCCCTCAAATAATTTGTGTAGGGGGTAAAGGGTTAATGAGCAAACATACCCATGCCAAAAGTGAAGCAGAATTGCTTGCACACGTAGCAAGTAAATTAGGTATCTCTTCAAAAAGGATATCCATCCTTGGAGAAGGCCGAAACACCGGTGATAACGTTCTTGCTGTTGCTAAGAATAGCAAAGAAACCGATATAACACTTTGGTGTGTGACTCAACGTTTGAGCCTGAGACTAGAAAGAACTCAAGCCAAACAAGCTCCTGAATTAAAATCTTATTACTTTGTAATCGAGCAATCACTCGATGAGGTCATGAGATTGTACAACGGTAAAGGAGTTTGTGATGGAGAAATGCTCTATCATGAGCTTGCTAGCATATTAAACAGATGTGAAGGATATGCTGGAACGTTTCAGGAACCAATAAATTTTATGGTTTCAGATGAGGTAAGAGCAGCAGCTGAACTACTGGAGAAAAACTTTCGTCTTAAGCTTCCTAAAAAGACGATAAAGTCTTATTTCCAGTTTTTAAGGCTCTATTTTGCCATAAAACAGAAGAAAGCGAAAATGCGCAAAGATCTCGACAATGAGATCAGAAAATTCGCCAGCATACTTGAAACTGAAAAATTGGTTGGTCCGGGCGACCGAATTCTGAATAGGTGGATCCCAACAGAAATAGTTGGATATACTCCACGCAATTGGAATGGTTGCCATGGCTGGAGTTGTGAAACTTCTGGAGGAGAACCTATTTATGCGGAACCAAAATTTCCGTATAATCTAAAATAGATATCCCCCACTAAATCCCTGTCCCATCTGTAGATTGCAGATGGGACAATTTTTATACCTTCTCTGTTTTTTGCCTCCATAAGTTAAATAAATCAAAATTTTAGCTCGCAGATTGCGTGTCTTCTCCAGCCAGAGTTTAAAAGTCGCTCGAGGTGGCGACTTTTTTGTTATTTTACAAGCACTTAAGCTGGTTTGAAGATGAATATATTTTGAAGGCTTGTTTTACAACATCTTCGAACTCACTTCTATATTTTTCAATAACTTAGTAAAATTTAGCTATTTTTGATTAGATAGATAATTTGAATGCATACTATTTCTAGCGGCTCTTCAGATTACTAACAAAATTAGAACATATTTTTCGTATTTGTTGCTTTTTTTCTTGTAGCCATTCTTCAAAACTTTTACAATTTCCCGTGGCTAAAAGTTTTGGGTATTCTTGACGGCCTATTTCCATCGCTCCCATTTTTATAAATTGTAAATTAATTTTTTTATACATATCATCCGGCAACCAAACTGTTTGATTATCTTTATCAAAAAATCTAATACGGTTATGGTTATGTTGCGCAGCTTTTAAGTCTTTTTCAAAGCCGATGGCTTCTTTTTTGCCACGTTTTCTAAGCTCTTGATTTACCATAAATAAACCATCCATAAAACCACCGTTACAAAGAACTCTTTTTTTATGCCCGATAGTACTTAATTTATCACGATTTGACATCTTTAAACCTTACATTGATATTTATGTATAAATATGATCATACTATATTTTAACATATCTGTCCAGTTCATTTACTATCACTTCTATATCTACAAACCTACTCCGGCAAAAATCCAAACTATTGTTTTTAACGAGATATAATAAAATACTGCCGAAAAAATTTTCTCGGCAGTATAATAAGACAACGACTTCATCAAAAAGATACCATAATACGGTCACTGTCACAAAAACAGTTTTTATAGTACCAAAGATCATTACCGGTATTCAGATTGAAAACATAGGCTTTAGTGTTACCATTTTCCTCAAAACACCAAGATACACCTATATAGACCTCTTTTTCTGCTGAACGCACTTCTGCATTAACTCCATTTGCATTCAGAAAACGATCCATCATCTTAATTTTGTCCCTTAGTTCTATACTCCAGTTATGTATTAGAACCTCCTTAGATGGTAAACACCCTTTCTTTCCGTTCAAAATACACTTTTCGGCAAATGCTTTTATATTGCCCCAAGTGGTATTTTCAACATTATCAACCGCACCACATTTTTTGGCAAGAATGATATTCGGCATTATCTCATAACCCCAAACATCATCTTTTCTCTCCAAAACTAATTCAGGCAGTATCTCAAAGTCATTACCCTTTTTATATACTATAGGCAAAATAGACTTAACACTGCGTGTAGATGAGATAGTAATATCGTCTGTAGTGTCCGGTAAGGTCTGACGAGATAGGAGCCAATTTTTTATTTCCTCCTCCGTCATCTTTGTTGCGACTACTAATGCATTTAGTATCGCAAATTTTTCAGTTGTCTTCATATTTTACATTTTTTAATTAATAATTGAATTATAAAAATTTGGTATAGGATTTTACTATAAAACAATCTCACGAATTAGTCAACAACAAATCACATCATTCAGACAAAAAATACAAAATTAAAAGCGTTACATCAATTAACTACCCAAATAGTTTCAAACAACTCTAGCTATTTAATTAACAAAAAAGGAAGCTCATATAAAGCTTCCTTTTTATTACAAGACAAAATCATTAAAACCTGAATTATTTATCTGCTTCATTTCGCTGTAACGCAAAATAGAAAGTTCCTGCTCATTTTTTACCTTAAAGGCGATTAAAGGACATATAACACTTCCTCCTATATCATGAGCAACCAAAAATTCTTCATTTTTTTGCGGGTTTCTTAATTCTCCGACAAAATAATGTGTAATATTTGGTTCATCATAAAAACGGTGCAATGCACAAGGATAGATGATACAACTTTTTCCTGAGTTTTCAGTTAAAAGCCATACCGGTTCATTATAGCTTGTTACTTTAAGCTCAATGTTTTTTACATCCTTTATAACATCTCTAAAAGGAAACCCTTTTATAATATTTTCCGGTGTCAAAAAAAGTACCGGACAAGGGCTCTGATGTTCATTATAGCAACGCACCACCCAATAATCGGGAAGACAAATCGGCTTTACTTTATGAATCGCAATAAATGCTGTCTCCACTACATCATCTTTGACAATCCAATTATGAAAATACGAACCCCACGCCATAACATCTGCTAGTTTGACAGAGCCTTCCGTACTATGGTGCGGATATTGTCTTTGAACAGTTAATGAGCAAAACTCATGATCAAATATGAAATATTTTATCTCTTCTTTGCCGAATATTGTTATCGGAACAAACCATCGGGGAGCTTTATCAGGAAAAGAATATTCCAACCTGATTTCTTGCTCAGTACATAATTCATATTTCAATCCCGTTTTGTGTGAACAGATAAACTCAACCAGCGCTAAAATATCTTTAGCTGTAGTAATTGTTCTTATTTCTCTCATACAAATAATAAGTTAATAGTTTAACATCATAATTTTAGTCTAATTAAACGTATAAAATAAAAAAACAGATTATTCAATAGGATTTTATGTCCAAACAGTACGTTTTGTTATTGTACTACAAACCAAATTATGCTATAATAACTTTGTTACCCGAATTATTATAGATGCTTTATAAATGTTTTCATATTTTATGGTTTTTTGCCATTACTTTGAGAATATCGTGCTTTGTGATGATTCGGTAGGTTTTGAAATCTATTTATTAACTAATAAAAAAATCATAAAAAATGAAAACTAAGAGAGAAAAAATTGCAGCGATTAAAGCAGAATTGGAAGGAAGCTGCTGTGGAAACAATGCTTTTGTAAAAAACATCGGCAAGGTGTTTTTTAGCATGAACGGCGGAGCTTGTGTTTTGCGTGATGTGGTTTATTATCGTAGCATTGCGCATGGTCTTGAGTTTGAGCTCCTGTCTTTGGACAGTCAATATTTTGCCGGTAGCAAAGAACACGCAGAAGCACTCAAACAAGCTTTCGGAGGAAGGGTATATCCATCTGAATTCTGTGCCTATGCTCATAATCCTAGAGAACTATACATCTGGGAAAAAAGAGTTAATTGGGAACTAAGAAACGGAATTTACACAAACCCCAATCCTCTTAACTACGAGGAAGCTGTTGAAGCAATTTTCAGTTAAAATCGCTCTTTATCTTAAAACGGAAGCTCAACAACAGCTTCCGTTTTTTGTTTATAATAAATATACAAATATCGTCCTTAATTTATATACTTTACATTATGCTCGTTACATATATAATTATAATGATAACTAACTTCGGCAGGAAGATTATTTTTGAACATATTTTGATTAGAAGTTAAACTTAATACAAGGAGACATCTGATGACTGCTCAAATAATAAATTTTAACCAATACAAAGCAAAAATCTTAAACTCTAAACATATTAAGATATCACACGCCTCTTTATCTGAAAAAAACAAAACCCGATATGAACAATCGGTTAGTAAACTTATAACGGAAGCTAACAAATTTTGCTTATTAGCTCCGATATATAAAAGACAACTATAACTACCAAATATAATGGGAGCAATTTCTCGCTCCCTCATCTTACGGCATTCTCAGCCTTATCCTTCGTATATCATTGGGATTGACTTTTGCATAAACTCAGCTACAATAGAACAAAACACGAACTTCAATATAAACATAACAAATGAAACAACGAATAATTGCCCTTATAGATTGTGATTCCTTTTTTGTATCTTGTGAACGAGTTGATAATCCGGAATTGCGCAATTTGCCGGTATGCGTAATGACCGGAAACGAAAGCAAAGGAATTATAATTTCTCGTTCTAAAGAAGCTAAAGCCATAGGCATCAAAATGGGAATGCCATATTTTCAAGTGCATAAACTATACCCTCAAGCAATTTGTATTCCGGCACGACACCATCGTTATGCGGAAATTTCTCATCAGGTTATAAATATCATTAAAACCTTCACTCCTGATGTTGAAGAAGTATCTATTGACGAAGCCTATGTTGACCTTACCGATATAAACCGGCTCTATAATACCTCATATACGGAATTAATCACTAAAATACGTCAAGCTATACTTGATAAGACCCAAATTCCGGTTTCAATCGGATTAAGTTGTTCCAAAACTCTTGCAAAACTAGCCAGTGATACGGCTAAAAATTGCGGCGGAATATACGTTATCCGTCCGAACAAAATCCTTCAAACCATCGGCAATAACAATATTGAAGATATTTGCGGAATTGGGAAACAAAACGCCAAAATACTTAAATTTAACGGCATTTTTACAATCAATGATTTTATGGAAAAGGATAATACTTGGATAAAAAAAGTTTTAGGAATTAGCGGCCTAAATCTGAAATTTGAATTATCAGGGATTGCAACATCCGTTGTTAATTCCGCTCCCAAAGCACCTCAATCAATTCAAGACACCAAATCTTTTGAAGATTTTACCAATAATTTGCAATTCTTACATTCACAACTTAATAATCATATTCACAATGCCGCACAAAAATTAAGACAATGGAACGGTTTTTGTGAAGAAATCGGTGTACTTCTCAAGACTAAAGATTTTATCACATTTGCTCGGTATAATAAACCGCTTAGCCCAACAAATTCAGATAGAACCATAAAACGTATCGCAACAAATTTATTAAATGAAATATATAACCCTAAAAACCAATACCGAAGTATTGGTATAGAGTTAAAAAAACTGTCATTTAATCAAGAACAAAATTCTTTATTTGAAAACCTAAAAAAAGATGATGATAAACTGTCCCGTATTATAGATGATTTAGAATACAAGTTTGGTCCGAATATAGTAAAAATAGGAATATAAACTTTATTGCCGAGTTACAATATGTTCCACATAAGGTTTGATATCACATAATTTATCTCTAAAAAACATCGGATACGCTTCATATTGGTTAAGTTTATCAATCGGAAGCCATTCCATACGTTCTTCAATTGTATTATTAAGTGTCTTGCTATGACTGTTTAACTCTTTATTGCCTTTGGGCTTCATCAGAAAATAAAAAGTTATCTCATGACACTCCAGTCCTTTTAACATTCCATCGTTTCGCTTAAAAAAATTCTCTTGAACAAATGCCAAACGATCAATTTCATAGGCAATTCCTGTTTCTTCCAAGACTTCTCGCTTTACAGCCTCTTCAGCCGTTTCTCCTAACTCAATTGCTCCTCCGATAGAATAATAATAATTCTCTGCACTATTAGTAGCAAATAGAACATCATTACCTTCAATAATAATCGCTGCAGCACGTAATCTGAAACGTTTATCATCAGTAGTCTGAAAACAAACATCTTTATTTATTTGGCTGATTAAGTTTGAAATTTGTGACATTTTTTCTCCTTTAATTCATCAAATACCGGCTTATCTTATACTGCTCAAAGATAACTTACAAATAAAATTTTGCATATCTTTCTTGATTTTTAGAAAATAATTGCTTATTATGAATTAAATTCTTTATTATTAACCTTTTAATTAATATATTATGACAAAGAAAGTTACATACGTTGTAGGAGATGATCTTGGTACTCCGGTAGTGGTTGAACACATGCTTGAAGAAGAAACAGTAAAGCGCCCTCAGCCTAAACAGTCATCAACAGCCAACAGCTCAAAAGCTAAAGGAAAAGGCACTTATTCGCCTCAGGACACACGTAAAAAGTAATGCAATTTTAAAGACCCAAAATGTAAAATTTGGGTCTTTTTTTATTGCTGATTAATAAAAATTATCAATAAGCGGATATTTATCGGTTCTGCCATCCGGCAGTTCATAGTGCCACCATTCATGCAAACGGGGAACAGGAACAAGCCCGATATCCGTCATTATTTTTCTTAATTCGTCTCTGTTTTTGATTGCCTCAAACATAGTATCATCATGATAATTAAAAGAGGCTTTTTTTAAATATTCAAAAAAATTATCTAATTTACCTGTTTGAACTTCTTTGGCATATTGGTCATTATATGCATCAACAAGTGTCGGATATTCTAATTCCTTACCATCAGCCCCTATCAATGCTACATCTATCGCAGTAGCTCTACAATGTGGAGAACAAGAAGCATCAGGAATAAAAAATCCATCTTGAGGAATAATTTCAAACAACCGTTTATGAGCTAGCACTGGACGCCAAGCTTCATAAATTTTCAGTTTTCTTCCGGTTTTGTGCAAATATGGTATGATTTTCTGCAAAGAATTCCACAAATCAGCATGTACATAAGCATGATTGCCCAAACCTATTTCCTCATATACCGGACAACCTGTCATATTATGCGCCATTCCGGCATACATTAAATCAACAACAAAATTATCATCATTTTTAATTTCAACTAAATTTTGCATAAATACCTCATATAAATTATTTCTAAAAAATAACACAATTTCTATAACTTACAATAGGCTATTTTTTTACACACACCAATATTGACAAAAATTGCAATTTTTATATAATGCAGACAACTTAAAATTATTATTCACAATTATAAATATAATCATTATGGAAAATACGGCAATCTACTTCGGATCCTTTGATCCGTTTACCAAGGGGCATCTTGCCATTGTTTGCAAGGCTCTTTGCGTTTTTGATAATGTTATAATCGCTGTAGGCAAAAATCCGGATAAAACATGCCTATTTACAGTTGATGAACGCCTCAAACTGATAAAATCCTCCATTACGGATTTTTATACGCAATATCGGTATCGTTACTTAAATAACTACCATTTTACAGCCTCAGAACAACTTGCGGCAACCAAAATTGGTGCATTTTTGGAAAATGATACAAATATCAAAATCATTGCTTATGACGGGCTTAGTGTTGATACTGCTATCCGCCATCAGGCTTCTGCCATTATCCGAGGAGAACGAATTGTTGGCGATCATGAAGCGGAAATGCAATTATCACAAATAAATCAGGATCTCTTAAATATAAGAAATTCTCCGATTACACAAATGCTAATTCCCGTTCCGAGCGGTGAACTCACTTATGTATCTTCAAGCAATGTCAAAAAACTATGCGAAATAGGCGAATATATTGCTGCTATGAAGTATGTAATGCCTTCAGTACACAAAAAACTAATGGAGCATTATCTTCTTGCAAGATATATCAAATTATTTTCTTGTGACACCGCTAAAACTGCAAAAGATCACTGTTTTGATTGGAGTGCCATTTCCGCCAAATACCAAAAACACAGCTATCATAACTTATCTCATTTAGCGTATTGCTTTAATCTTGTAGATGCCCTTTTCAAGAAAAATCTTTCTCCGCAAGAGATATACATTCTTGATGTTGCTATCTTCTTTCATGACCTTTATTGTCATGGTGGAGATACCGATGAACAGCTTTCTGCATTTGAAGCATGTGATTTTATTGAGCATTTCGGCAACAACAAAGATAAATATGTTGTGAAACAGCTTATACTATCAACATCGCATTCTTACCAAATGCCGACTGGTGCAGATAATCTGTTAATCAAATTAGCGCAAATTATCCATGATGTTGACTACGCTATTTTATGCGATGCGGAAAATTACGGTTTGTATGCTCAAAACTTAAGAGTAGAGTATTCACATTACAATACCGCAACTTATGCCAAAAATCGCATCAACTTCATCAACAATGTTTTAAGTCGGGAATGTATTTTTGAAACCGGTCATTTTCAAAAGTTAGAAGAAAATGCTTATTCTAACCTCAAAAATGAACGAGTATTTTGGGAATCCAGAACTTAAAATAAAAACGCATTGCCTAGGCAATGCGTTTTTATTTTCTATCTTAATCCGTATTTTTTCATCACAAAATCAATATCTTTATCACCCCGACCGGATAGATTAATTAAAATTTGTTTTTCCGAAGACATCTGTTTTGCTAATTTAATACCGTATGCAACGGCATGAGCGCTCTCCAATGCCGGTATTATTCCCTCTTTCTTAGGCAGTGTATAAAATGCCTCCAAACATTCTTCATCATTAATTTGTACATATTTGACTCTTTTAATGGTATGCAGATATGCATGTTCCGGTCCCACTGACGGATAATCTAATCCGCTGGCAATAGAATAGACCGGAGCCGGATTACCGTCATTATCCATCAACACCAATGATTTAAAGCCATGAATTATTCCTTCTTTTCCATAAGCAACCGCTGCGGCATGGCTCCCCAATTTGGTTCCTTTTCCTAAAGGTTCAACACCATATAATGCAACTTGTGTATCATTTATAAATCCGCTAAATATACCTATGGCATTACTTCCGCCTCCCACACAGGCCACAACCGCATTCGGCAAATTTCCGGTATCTGCAAGCATCTGTTCTTTTGCTTCCTCGCCGATAATCATCTGATAATCCCTAATCATACTCGGAAACGGATGAGGCCCAACCACGGAACCGATACAATATAAACTATTATCAACATCTTGCAAATATGCTTCAAAAGCACTATCAACAGCTTCTTTCAGACTTTGCTGTCCATGTTCTACTGATATTACTTTTGCGCCTAACAATTGCATTCTTTGTACATTAGGCTTTTCTTTAACAATATCCTTTGCACCCATATATATATCACACTTTATCCCCAAATATGCAGAAGCTGTTGCCATCGCAACACCATGTTGTCCGGCCCCTGTTTCAGCAATCACTTTTTTCTTACCCATATATTTAGCCAACAACACTTCTCCGATACAATGATTAAGCTTATGAGAACCGGTATGATTTAAATCTTCACGCTTAAAATAAATTTTTGCTCCACCGATTTCTTGACTTAAATTTTTAGCATAACTTATCGGTGTCGGTCTTCCTTGATAAGTACGGCGTATATATTTCATCTCTGATATAAACGATTGCTTTGCCTTCAATTCATTATACGATTTTTGTATTTTTTGCATTTCTGTTTTCAAGTTATCGGAAACATAAGCTCCACCGAATTTACCGAAAAATCCTAAAGAATTTTCCATCTTTTTTTTCCTTACAAATATTATTGATATACATTGAATTTGAGCCTTTAAGGTGGCTCAACCGTAAAATACAAACAGGTGCCTCAGCACCACCAAAATTGCCAAGAAGTGTTTTTAGAGAAAGAAATATTTTCAATATCAAAATTTATCATCATATTAATAATTATATTTATCTTTTTTACAAAATCAAGTGCTAATAACAAAAGCCTCCTCTCAAACAGAGAGGAGGCCTTAATAGCTTTAATCTTTGCGATTAGAACAGCTTCAACACTGATTGAGAAGCTTGTGAAGCCAAAGACAAAGAGTTAATTGCCAATTGTTGACGAGTTTGTAATGCCAACATATTTGCTGATTCTTCGTTCATATCGGCCAAGGTCAATTTATCTGCACCTTCGGTCAAAACGTTAATCAAATTCTCAGTGAATTCTTCACGGCTTTGAACGATGGAGTAATTGTTACCGAATTCAGATGACCAGTTACGTAATTTGGTAATAGCAGCTTCAACTTGACCGATTGCAGTAGCAATATTAGTATTACCTGTTGCATCTGCACCCCAAGCTGTAGCTGCAGCAATACCTAAACTACCATCACCAGAAGTTTTAGCATTAACACCGTCAATTACCAACTTAGAATTTTCTTTTTCACTGAATTTAACAGTGAGCTTATTGGTTTCACCACCTAAAAGGTTAATACCTTTATAAGATGAATCTTCAGCAACGGCATCAATTTGTTTCAAAATCTCATTGAACTGATCTAAATAAGCAGCACGTTCAGTAGCATCACTACTATCTGCTGCAGATTGTGCAACAGCCTTTGCCTGTTGAGCAAAGTTAGTAATAGCTTCAATACCTTCGTCAGCAGCTTTAATGGTTTGAATAGCCTGACCCATACTGTCCAACAAAGCAGACAAGTCGCTGGCACGGTTGCTCAAAGACTGAGCGGTATAGTAAGATGACGGATTATCAATAGCTGAGTTAACTTTTTTACCCGTAGATAGACGCTCTTGAGTTAAATCCATCAAACTTTGGGTATTTTGCAAAGACAATAAGTTAGAACGCATAGAATCGGTTAAAGATATAGTAGACATGACTTTTCTCCAAATACTGTGGACACATAAACTTTGAATGTTATACTAACATTACAATTGTTATTGTATCACAAAATTAACGCTTAATCAAGAAATTTTTTATTAAATCATTTCCTATATAAGCATACCAAAACCGGAAACAAGCCTATCACTAAAATTTTTTACTGACAGGCTTATTTCCAACCAAAATTAGAACAACTTCAACACTGATTGAGAAGCTTGTGAAGCCAAAGACAAAGAGTTAATTGCCAATTGTTGACGAGTTTGTAATGCCAACATATTTGCAGATTCTTCGTTCATATCGGCCAAGGTCAATTTATCTGCACCTTCGGTCAAAACGTTAATCAAATTCTCAGTGAATTCTTCACGGCTTTGAACGATGGAGTAATTGTTACCAAATTCAGATGACCAGTTACGCAATTTGGTAATAGCTCCTTCTACGGCAGAAATAGCATCGGCAATTGCTTCATTTTGATTTTCTAAATCTTCAGCTTTTTTGTCAGCTAAAGCTTTCTTAGCATTATTAAGGGTTGTCAAAGCCGCGGCTTTGCCATCCTCTTCAGCGTTTTTCCAAGCTGTTTCAGCATTGCTTACAGCTTCTTCCAAGGTCGTGTAATCAGTTACCTTACCCCAATCTGCGGCTTCATCTATATTCAAGCTGTTTTCACCGCCATCAGTAGAAGCATCAACACCATCAATTACCAATTTAGAGTTTTCTTTTTCACTAAATTTAACGGTAAGCTTATTATCGGTTCCACCCAAAAGGTTAATACCTTTATAAGATGAATCTTCAGCAACAGCATTAATTTGATCCATAATCTCATTAAACTGATCCATATAAGCAGCACGTTCGCTGGCATCGCTACTATCTGCTGCGGATTGTGCAACAGCCTTTGCCTGTTGAGCAAAGTTAGTAATAGCTTCAATACCTTCGTCAGCAGCTTTAATAGTTTGAATAGCCTGACCCATACTGTCCAACAAAGCAGACAAGTCGCTGGCACGGTTACTCAAAGACTGAGCGGTATAATAAGATGACGGGTTATCAATAGCTGAGTTAACTTTTTTACCCGTAGATAAACGTTCTTGTGTCAAATCCATTAAACCTTGAGTATTTTGCAAAGACAACAAATTTGAACGCATAGAAGCGGTTAATGATATATTAGACATAGCTTTTTCTCCATATACTGTGGACACATAACAGCAAGCACCATTCTGGTACAACAGCTGACATCAATTTCTAAAACATTTCATTTAAGAAAGTTTTATTGCTTATACGATAACAAAAACTGGTAAATAAAAACTTAATCCGGACATTAATAAAAACAAATACCGAATTTAAGCATTTTAATATTTTTGCAAAGCGGCAACAATAGCCTCATCTGCCGGTGCAAACTTATAATATTTCAGCTCATTTGCCGTTACCCATTTAGTTTCCAAATGTTCATTAGAAACAATATCTGTTTTTTGTGAAAGCGGTACAAAATAGCAATAGATCTCTATCATTCCAAACTCATACTGATAATCCGACTTCATAAAAAAATCCCCGATTGTAACATCAATATTAAGTTCTTCCTTCAATTCACGCTTAAGCGCCTCAGGCAATGTCTCTCCCGACTCCTGTTTTCCGCCCGGAAACTCCCAGTGATATGCCAAACTTTTCCCTTCAGGCCTCTGGGCTATAAAAAACTTATCTTCATATTGCATAATTGCTGCCGCAACAACAGTCATCAATACCTCCGTTGTTATTAACACCTTTCATCTTATGATTGCTTGCAAAACAGTCAATATTGATTATTATATATGCACAATAACCCAAATAGGAGTTTCTAATGATAAAAACACTTATCATCATTTTTATATCATTATTTTTTATCAATCCTGTATGTGCCACAGAAACCGAAATCGGCTCCCAAACGACACCGCCGGAAGAAGTCCTGACAAGAAAAGAGAAAGAACAAAAAAGTCGCGCCGCTCGCATTGCAAAAGAGAGAGAACATCCGACATCTCGTTTTAAACAGAAAGCATATCAACGTGCCGCTCAAAGAGAACTTCGCCAACAAAATATCAGAGAAGATCAACTCCGAAACGCCTCCCGCTTTCAGAAAGATGCTATCAACGAAGAACAAGCTCGTATCGCAGAAGAAAAAGGATTATCGGCATCCAATATAGATAACAAATCTCGTTTTACTCTCAAAGCCGAAGAAAAAGCTCGTAAACGTGCATTAAAAGAACAAGAAAAACTGAACAGAAAAAGAAGACGCAACAATTAAATTAACTTTTTATTGAATCTTTACAATTATTATTATGGGTTGATTTTTATTCAGATTGCCGAAATAAACATTAAGGAGTAAATAATGGCAAAAAAAGAAACCGTTACATCATCTTTAAATGAGACCAAGACCATTGATGATTTAAACATTGTGATTGACAGAGTTAAA
Organism: Alphaproteobacteria bacterium; assembly: GCA_017457005.1. GTDB lineage: Bacteria > Pseudomonadota > Alphaproteobacteria > RF32 > CAG-239 > CAZU01. The sequence continues at coordinate 21,524 of JAFTII010000036.1, forward strand.
ACCGCTCAAGAAGTATTTTCCACTTACTCACAAGAGCAAGTTGACCGTATTTTTTCTGCAATGGCACTGGCCGCCAATAATGCTCGTATTCCTTTAGCCAAAATGGCAGTTGAAGAAACCGGAATGGGTATTTTGGAAGACAAAGTTATCAAAAATCACTTTGCCGCAGAAGAAATTTATAACAAATACCGCCACTCCAAAACTTGCGGAATAATTGAAAAAGATGATACAAACGGTTACACCAAACTTGCCGAACCTTTGGGAGTTATAGCCGGAGTAATACCCACCACCAACCCTACCTCTACAACTATTTTTAAGGCTCTGATAGCAATAAAAACCCGCAACGGAATAATATTTTCTCCGCATCCGCGAGCCAAAAAATCTACAATAGCTACAGCCAAGCTGATGTTAGAAGCCGCAGTTCAAGCCGGCGCTCCTCAACATATCATTGCTTGGATTGATGAACCTACTATTGAAACAACTCAACATCTTATGAGTCACGAAGGAATTGCAATGATTTTGGCAACCGGAGGTCCCGGCATGGTCAAAGCTGCATACAGTTCCGGAAAACCGGCTCTTGGTGTGGGAGCCGGAAATACTCCCGCCATTATTGATGAAACCGCAGACATTAAAATGGCGGTAAGTTCTGTTCTGATGAGTAAAACATTTGATAACGGTATGATTTGCGCTTCTGAGCAATCAGTCATCGTTCATAAAGACATCTATGATGAAGTAAAAAAAGAATTCACTTATCGCGGCGCATATATACTTAATAAAAAAGAAAAAGAAAAATTAGCTAAAATCATAATTCAAAACGGCAAATTGAATACCGCCATTGTTGGGCAACCTGCTCATAAAATTGCCCGTTTGGCCGGAATTAACGTTGCGGAAGAAACTAAAGTTCTGATCGGAGAAGTATCCGAAATCGGTCCGAAAGAAGAGTTTTCTTACGAAAAACTATCTCCGGTTTTGGCAATGTACAAAGCAGAAAGTTTTGAACAAGCAGTTTCAGATGCCGCTGAACTGATTTATTTTGCCGGCAGAGGACATACTTCTGTTCTTTACACTGCCGAGCATAATCGCGATCGTATCAATCATTTTAGTGACCAACTGGATACCGGACGTATTTTAATCAATACACCGGCTTCTCAAGGAGGTATAGGAGATTTATATAACTTCAGACTTGATCCGTCATTAACTTTAGGTTGCGGCTCTTGGGGCGGAAATGCAGCCAGTGAAAACGTAGGAGTAAAACATTTGGTTAACATCAAAACTGTTGCGGAAAGAAGAGATAATATGCTGTGGTTCAGAGTTCCGCCTAAAATTTATTTCAAACAAGGAGCTACAGGTTTTGCATTAAGAGAGCTACAAGGCAAAAAGAAAGCATTTATTATTACGGACAAACCGTTATTCGGGCTTGGTTATACCGACAAAATAACCAATGTTTTAGATGAATTGGATATTGCTTACCAAATATTTTCTAATGTTAATCCGGATCCCGATACCGAAACGATTGAAAATGCACTCAAAATTGTTCGCAACCTTGAACCTGATGTTATCATTGCATTAGGTGGCGGTTCACCGATGGATGCAGCCAAAATTGTATGGTTAATGTATGAACATCCTGAAGTTTCATTCCATGATTTAGCTATGCGTTTTATGGATATTCGTAAACGTATTTGTACTTTCCCGGATTTAGGCAAAAAATCTATGTTAGTTACCATTCCGACCACCTCCGGAACCGGATCAGAAGTAACTCCTTTTGCCGTAATTACAGATTCTCAAACCCATATCAAATATCCGATAGCAGACTACGCATTAACTCCTAACATGGCAATTGTTGACCCTGATTTGGTAAAAACCATGCCTAAAGGATTAGCAGCCGCTTCAGGTATTGACGCCTTAACACACGCCTTAGAAGCTTATGCTTCCGTATTAGCCACTCCGTTTACTAACGGCATGGCTTTGGAAACTTGCAAAATGATATTTGAAAACTTATCAAAATCCGTAAATTTGGGTACCAATGCTCCGCAAGCGCAAGAAAACATGCACTACGCTGCTACAATGGCAGGAATTTGCTTTGCACAGTCATTTTTGGGAATATGCCATTCTATGGCCCATAAGTTGGGAAGCGCTTATGGTATTGCGCATGGCATTGCCAATGCATTGTTAATTTGTCAGGTTATAAAATATAATTCATCAGAAACCCCGACCAAACAAGGAACTTTTTCTCAATATCATTACCCGCAAGCTAAAAAACGTTATGCGGAAATTGCCGACTATTTGGGACTTGGAGGTAAAAATTATGATGAAAAAGTCAAAAACCTTATTAAAGCGATTCAAAAACTCAAAAAAGAAATAGGAATACCATTATCAATCAAAGCTGCCGGTGTTGATGAAGAAACCTTTATGAACGGGTTAGATGAACTGTCCGAACTTGCATTTGATGACCAATGCACGGGAGCAAATCCTCGTTATCCGCTGATTAAAGAAATTAAAGAACTATATAAACAAGCTTATTATGGCAAGGTGTAAATAAAAAGAAGTCCTGAAAATTACAAATGTAATTTTCAGGACTTCTTTTATAGACTTCTAGTTATTAAGTTTCCTATTGCAGGAAACGCAAAAAATGTGAAAAGAAATAACGAGCGGTATAGCTCGTTTCCTTCCTCAAGAAGGAACAGTGCCATGCTTTTGTCAACAAACAAGGACAATATTATCTCAACCCCAAGAATTAAAAATATTTCAGCAAAAAACCAATACCAGTATGTAAAGAAAAACATACCGCAAGATCTGTTTGCTGATATAGCCGCTATGATGATAGCTATTGCAAGAATAATTAAAGTAATTACTGAAGCTATCTTCATTCCTGCAATGGCTATAGGATGAGGAAATCCAACGACAAAGCAAACTCCAATTATAAACGCTATCATAGCGCCTGTAAACAATGGATTGTACACATTACTTAATGATTTTTTCATAATTATAAATAGTTAATAGTTATACTTAATACTTTTTTATTTAATCAATTTGTAACATATATTAGACATAATTACAAGCTTTTTGTGGTTTTTCAAAATATTGCGCTTTAATTTATTATATAAGTAATAAAAAGTATTTGCATTTTGGATTGGTATGTACACTGTTCTTACAAATATTGTTGCCTCATCCTCTAATGGTAGAACAGCAGATTCTGGCTCTGTTAATCGTGATTCTAATCGTGTGAAACAAACAACAAAAAAACAGGAACACGTTCATCGTGTTCCTGTTTTTTTATTACCACATTTCATTTTATAAGCTTGAATAGCTTCATTGACTACTTCTCCATGCCCTCTGTAAAATAGTTCATTATAAGCAGCCATACGAATCTTTAAGCTATTATCAGGATTACAGTGTTCAGCTACAAGTTCCTCAAACGAATAAACTCGGAACGCTGCTATCTTCTCATCTTCTTTCTTTTTCTCTACAGAACTCGATGTCATAAAATAAAAAATGGTCGGAGAAAAAATTAATACTAATATAAGTATTAGCGAAATCACAATTAAAATTATTGGTCCCATAATATATAATTTAATTTAATTAATAATTTTATTTTACTGTAAATTACTACATTTGACTTCAAAATTCAAGTTCTAATTTCAACAAAATAAAAGGCTACAAAAAACACTGAATCTTTATAAAAAGATGTTGACTTTTTTAGACGTTTTGCAAAAATTCAAAACAACATAATTATACCGGAAAGGAATATTAAATGTATAATATTTTGCCTAACATCAATACCCCTGCTGATGTAAAAAAATTAGATAACAATCAATTAGACACTCTCGCAACCGAAATACGCAACGCAATCTTAAACCGTGACAGTATAATTGGCGGACACGTCGGACCCAATTTAGGTATAGTAGAAACAACAATCGCATTGCATTATGTGTTTAATTCTCCGACCGATAAAATCGTATGGGATGTTTCGCACCAATGCTATCCGCACAAACTTTTAACCGGTAGAAAAGAGGGGTTCATTACTGACGAAGGAATGAAAAAAATTTCCGGTTATACTAATCAGGATGAAAGCGAACATGACTTTTTTAAGGTCGGACATACTTCAACATCTGTAAGTTTAGCTTGCGGTTTGGCTAAAGCTCGTGATTTAAAAGGTGAAAAGCACAATGTTATAGCTGTTATCGGCGATGGTTCACTGTCCGGTGGTGAAGCTTTAGAAGGTCTTAACAACGCTGCTGTCTTGAATTCAAACATCATTATTATTGTAAATGATAACGAAATGTCCATTGCCGAGAATCAAGGCGGTTTATACACCAACTTACGTTTACTTCGTGAAACCGACGGCATGGCAGAACTTAATATGTTCAAAGCTTTAGGGTTTGAATATCATTACGTAGCTGATGGTAATTCAACTCAAGATTTGATTAAAGCATTATCTTCCGTAAAAGATACCGATAAACCTACTATTTTGCACATTCACACTCTTAAAGGAAAAGGCTACAAACCGGCTGAACAAGACAAAGAAACATGGCATTGGAATATCCCATTTAATATTGAAGACGGCAGTCCCAAATGGAATATATCCGGCGAAAATATCAATGATTTGACTTATAATTACATTTTGGAAAAAATCAAAAAAGACGATACCATTATTACCATAAATGCCGGAACTCCCGGTGTATTCGGATTAAATGCCGAAAGGCGTAAAACCTTAGGTAAACATTTTGTTGATGTCGGTATCGCCGAAGAACATGCCGTTGCTTTTGCTTCTGCCTTGGCTAAAGGTGGAGCAAAACCGATTTATCTGGTCATGAGCTCATTTATTCAACGTACTTACGACCAACTCTCACAAGATTTAGCTCTAAACAATAATCCTGCCGTAATCTTGGTAGCCTGGGGCGGAATTTCCGGCGCAGATATGACACATTTGTGTTCATTTGATATTTCTATGACAAACAATATTCCGAATTTGGTATATCTGGCTCCGACAACAATTGAAGAATATATGGCAATGCTTGATTGGGCAATTGATCAAAACGAGCATCCGGTTATTATCCGTCAACCCAAAGAAATAATTCACACTTCTTTACCTGTTGACACTGACTACAGCAAACTTAATACTTATAAAGTTGAAAAACAAGGCAACAAAGTAGCAATTATTGCCGAAGGAAGTTTCTTTAAGCTTGGCAATAGCGTTGTTGAAGAATTAAACAAACATAATATTAATCCGACATTGATAAATCCGCGCTATTTAACAGGTATTGATAAAAAATGTCTGGAAGACTTGAAAAACAACCACCAATTAGTCATAACTTTGGAAGATGGAGAAATAGATGGTGGGTTTGGTGAAAAAGTAACCCGTTTTTACGCTACAAGCCAAATGAAAGTATTAAACTACGGATCATTTAAAGAATTTACCGATAGAGCAAATTTGGATGACCTTTACACTCGCTATCATCTAAAACCGGAACTTATCGTAAAAGATATAATAGATACCTTGCCATAAAAAGGTATCTGCAAATTACAAATTTAAGGTTTATGATATCTGTTTCGTAGTACGGACTTCAATATGCAAATTGATTTATTAAAAACCATCGGTCTATTGCTAATTATATTGGCACATGTAAAACCGGGATATTTGTTAATGCAAATTCGGGCTTTTGACGTACCTTTAATGATTTTAATTTCAGGGTATTTAGCACAAGCTTCATACAAACGCGCGCGAACTCCGTTTCAATATTACTTAAAAAGATTCTTAAGGCTTTATATCCCTACGTTTTTATTTTTGACATTTTTCTTTTTATTTTTTTATCTGACAATAACACCCTACCCTTTTACACCCAAAGTAATTTTTCGCTCTTTTGCTTTGTTATTTTCCAATACTGTCAACTATGTTTGGATTATAAGAGTTTTTCTATTATGTGCTTTGCTGGTCCCTTTTTTGCTGCACTTGCAAAAGTATATTTTTTCAAAGTCAGGAATAGTTTGGTTAATAGTCGTCTTTATGTATTATGAATTTAACGTAAGCACACCATCTTTTTCTGAATTATATAAAGAAATAGTATTTTATGGCATTGGATACGGCTTTGTTTTAATCTTAGGAATGTGGCTGCAATATCTTTCCAAAAAAGATATTTATAAAATCTCTATATTATTTGGATTCATATATTGCTCTATTGCCATATATTTATGCTATCAAAACGGTTTCTATATTTCCGTTCAACAATATAAATACCCTCCCCAATTATACTACTTAAGCTATTCCATAAGTATAGGATATTTTCTTTTTGCAATAACACGAAAGATTAAATTAAAAAACACATATCCCGTTATTCGTTTTTTTAGCCGATATTCTTTAAGCATCTATTTATGGCATATTTTTTACTTATACTTGCTTAAATTTTATAACCTTACAGCTCCGTGGTATCTTATTTATATAGGAATTGTATTTTTCAGTTGTATAACATCATATTTAATTAACAAACTTTTTAATAAAATATGCAATCTGACTATAAAATTCCTATTGCCTAAATAATTTGATTATCATATCATAAATTATGTTTTTATAATATGATGGTAAAAAAATGAAAGTTATCAAGGGTAATTTTTCCGGCAGAACTGTCAGCACCAAGACTGGCAACATTTGTATCTGTTCCTTCATACGATATCACGATATTTATATCCTTGCCGAAGATATTATCTCGTGCCGAGAAATTATTGGCAACATCAAAGAATTTGCTCTTGCAAAAAGCTTTTACAGATACCTACTTATGCTATTGGGACAATCACACAGTGGTATTGCCGGTGTATTGTCCGTAAAATCTGATTTAGACGATTGTACCAACAATATACATATTGCCGAATTGAAATTAAAAACCGGCGAAGTATTATTTATAAAATGCGAAAATAATGACGAATTACTTGAGTTATTATATGCTTCTCAACAAGCTATGACTTATCAGACCAACCAAGCTATGGCAAATAAAATCCCCTTTATCAGAATAAATATCACAAAAAATTTAGGGTGCTTATTATTTATAGCAATCCTTTTTATTCTATTGAGACTTTTATAATTAAAGAACCTCCATTGACCATAAAAAAAACGCATATTATCAACTCTTTGTTTTCTTCACAAAAATGTCGCTTGCATATTTTAAAAACCGCTTTAAAATACAATAAAGTTCAAATTATAAGCTTCTGATATATACTAAGGACAATTTAATAACATGACAATATTATTGCAAAACGTAAAATTAAATAACCAAACAACCGATATTCTTATTTCTGATAATATTTTTAAAAAAATATCACCCAACCAACCGACTACGGCAGATACCGTCATAGATTGCAATAACTTTGCAATTTTACCGGCTTTTTATAACACTCACTCTCATGCTCCCATGAGTATTTTTCGTGGTATCAGCGATGATAAAAACTTATTTGACTGGCTAAATAATGATATTTGGCCTCGTGAAGCAAAACTTACCCCCGAAATGGTATATACTGCAACCAAATTTTCAATCCTGGAGATGATAAAAACCGGTACTGTTTTTTTCTCTGATATGTATTTTTTCTCTGAAGCCATATTACAAGCCGTAAGCGATATGGGAATAAGAGCTGCGGTATCATTTTGCTCTTGTGACTTGTTTGACAAACAAAAACTACAAACTGAAATAAAAAAAACCGAACAATTTCTCAATACCCCTAACCCGGCTCCCGAACTAATAAAAAAAGTTTTATCTGTTCACGCAATTTATACTGCCTCTGATGACCTTTTCCGCTACAATGCAAAACTTGCCGAAGAACTTAATACCAATCTGCACATTCATGCTTGCGAAACACAAAAAGAAGTAGATGACTGTATCTCTAAATACAATCACACTCCGATCCAACATCTTGATTACCTCGGAACCTTATCGGATAAAACCACTTTAGCCCATTCTGTTTGGTTAAATGACACGGATATTAATATTTTGGCAGATAAAAAAACTTGGCTCTGTACTAATCCGACCTCAAATCTGAAATTAGCATCCGGTATTTTTATGTTAAATAAACTTTTAGACAAAGGCTGCCGTATTACTCTTGGAACAGATAGCATGGCATCTAATAATAGTCTAAGTATGCTGAGTGAAATGAAGATTTGCGCACTTTTAGCCAAAATTGCCGCTAACGATCCTACTGCCGGATCAGCACAAACAATTTTTGAAATTGCCACTCGTAATGGCGCGCAGGCATTTGGTCTAAATGCAGGACACATTACCGAAGGAGCACTTGCTGACTGCATATTGGTAGATCTCAATAATCATTTATTGGCTCCAGAGTACAACCTTATATCCAATATCGTATATGCGGCAGACAGCTCTTGTATTGATACCGTAATTTGCAATGGCAAAATATTAATGCAAAATCATCATATCCCCGGAGAAGAAAAAATTATTGAAGACATAAAAAAACTGAGCAATTTCTTCCGCTAAACAAAACTCATAAAATTATACAGAAGATATATCTATGATCAAAATTTTCATATTACGGATATCATAGAGTTATATCCTTTATCGTCATACAATTAATAACCGAATTTGATGATGTTGTATTTAAGGGATCTGCCGCAGCATACAAATCTAAATATCCTCTAAAACAAAGATACATCATTCTTAGCGGTGCATTTGCTGAATCCAAAAAAGGTAAAAAATCAGGATTGTATAAAATGTCTGAACAAGAAAAAGTTAAATCTAAAAAACAACCCATAAACAAAAATAATGAAAAAAAACCTATACTCGGACATCCTGACTTTACTGTTGACAACAACACTCTGATTCTGGCACGGCAGCGTTGTATAGAAGAAATCAACGGTAAACAGGTCAGAGCAATGTATGCCAGACTTGCCGCTTTAGGAGCCACAATTGTTGCTAATGAAGCAGATACCCCTTTAGGAAAATACCCTACTGCAAAAATGCAACGTAGCGGACATGCAGTAATGTCAGAAACCAAAAAGATGATTCAAATTATTCAAAATAATGTACCTAATCCGCAAGAAGTTATATATGTACCTACTCATGGCAATCCTTCTCAACTAATAAATACGGCTAAAGCAATTAAATCTGAAGGAGCAAACCTATATTTCGGTAACAATCTAGATGTCCTGTCTATGCAAAAAGGAAAAACACAAAAAGCAGGTGAACTTTCTAATGATTTTTGGATTGGAGTATGTGAGGAATCTGATAATACTAACGGAACAAGAACTTACACTTATTCTTTAATAGATGAAAACTTTATTGTTCATCAAGAACTGCAAAGTATTGAGAAAAAAGTGTATCCCAGATACCATAATTCAAAATACAAACAAGCAACAACTTCTAAAAATCATGGAAGATAATAATAATCTACCAAAGCTAATAAAAAAGAGGGACACAATATCTGAACTGTATCCCTCTTTTTTAATTCATCTAAAATAATTAATACCCATTGCAGTTTTTACTTCATCCAAAGTCTGCGCCGCAACTGCTTGGGCTTTTTCACTACCATTTTTAAGCATCTCAAAAATTGCTCCAACATCATTTGCCAAAACTTCTCTTTTTTCTCTGATTGGTCGCAATTCATTTTGTAAGATTTCATTTAGAAACTTTTTAACTTTACCATCTCCCAAACCCCCACGCTGATAATGAGCCTTAAGTTCATCCAAATTAGGATATTCCGGTAAAAATGCCGCAAAATGTTCATCCTTACAAAAAGCATCCAAATAAACAAACACCGGATTATTCTCCGTATGCCCCGGATCTTCCACTCTTAAATGTGTGGGATCTGTGTACATGCTTTGAACTTTTTTCTTAATATCATTAGAACCATCTGCCAAATATATACAATTACCTAACGATTTACTCATCTTTGCAGCTCCATCCAATCCCGGAAGACGTGAACAAATACTATTTGATGGTAATATTGCATTCGGTTCTACCAAAACATTTTGATACAATGTATTAAAAGAACGTACAATTTCTCTGGTTTGTTCAATCATCGGCAACTGATCTTCGCCAACCGGAACCAAATTAGCCTTAAATGCGGTAATATCTGCAGCCTGACTGATAGGATATGTAAAAAATCCGACCGGAATACTTTGCTTAAATCCACGCAATTGAATTTCATTTTTTACGGTTGGATTTCTCTGTAAACGAGAAACCGTAACCAAGTTCATATAATAAAAAGACAGTTCACACAGTTCCGGAACTTGAGATTGAATAAAAATAGTTGCCTTATCAGGAGAAAGACCGCATGCCAAATAATCCAATGCAACTTCTGAAATGTTACTTCTAACTTTATTAATATTATCGGCATTATCGGTCAAAGCTTGCGCATCGGCAATCATAATAAAAATTTTATCATATTCACCGCTATTTTGCATTTCTACTCTACGTTTTAAAGAACCTACATAATGTCCTAAATGCAAACGTCCGGTAGGTCTGTCACCTGTTAAAATAATATCCATAACTAAATCCTTACCTATTTTTTATTCAACAAATTCATCAACTCTATCGGAAACAGGGCTACTGTCTGTGATTGGGAAGATGAAATATCTTTTATGGTTTGTAACGTTTTCAGTTGAATTGTTACCGAACTTTGTTCTAATGTTTTAGCTGCTTCCAACATTTTTTGAGCAGATTCAACCTCACCCTGAGCTGCAATTACCATTGCTCTACGATTACGTTCGGCTTCAGCCTGTTTAGCCATTGCTCGTTTCATATCTTCAGGCAGTTCAATTTCCTGCACATTAATCGCCTCAATATCCACACCCCATTTTTCGGTTGCCTGATCCACAATATTTTTAATCTCAATACCTATTCTTTTTCTTTCTGAAAGGATTGTATCCAAATCATTAGTTCCGATAACATCTTTTAATGCCGACTGGCTTTGTTGAATTACAGCCAAAACATAATCAGATATTTCAACAACCGCATTTTCCGGATTACTTACCCTAAAATAAACCACGGCATTAATATTTACCGGAATATTATCTTTAGTCATGACCTCTTGCTTAGGAACATCAACTGTCATAATACGCATATCTATTTTTTGCATGGTTTGGATATATGGTATAAACCATCTCAATCCGGGATTTCTGGTAGAGGTATAACGCCCTAAAGTAAAAACAATACCTTTTTGATATTGCATAACAATTCTAAATCCGGGAATAACAATAAAAACAACAAATACAAATATAAACGGAAAAACAGTCATAAAAAAACTCATATTTTTACCCCTTTAACATATTAATCAATTAGTTTTAGGTTAGATGTTTTTTATAATTATTGCAATAATATTATACATTAATAAGCTACATTTTTTATTTGCACAAACACCCGAGATTAAATAAAATATTCACAAATTAATTATCAAACCGAGGTCAAATATGAAAAATAAACAACTTACAGATAAAATTTATTATATCGGAACCGATGACAAAACCATAGATTTATTTGAAGGACAATATGTTGTTCCTAACGGAATATCTTATAACTCTTATGTTATTATAGATGAAAAAATAGCAGTTATGGACACTGTAGATAAAAGAGCAACCGATGAATGGTTCGCTAATCTGAAAGCCACCTTAAAAAACAAACATCCTGATTATTTGGTTGTATTACACATGGAGCCTGACCATGCGGCTAATATTGAACAATTTGTAAACGAATATCCTAATGCAAAATTGGTATCAAATCCCAAAACTTTTAATATGATACCTCAATTTTTTGAAGATTTGAATTTAGAAGGCAGAAAAGTAATCGTTAATGAGGGCGATACTCTTTCTTTAGGAGAACATTCTCTTACTTTTGTAATGGCTCCCATGGTTCACTGGCCTGAAGTTATGATGGCTTATGAAAATAAAGAAAAGATTCTTTTTTCGGCTGATGCCTTTGGAAAATTCGGAACATTAGACATAGATGATGAATGGGATTGTGAAGCACGCAGATACTATATTAATATTGTAGGCAAATATGGCGCTCAAGTTCAAACCCTATTAAAAAAAGCAGCAACTTTAGATATCCGAAAAATCTTTCCGTTACACGGACCAATGCTGACCGAAAATTTGGAATATTATATAAACAAATATGATATTTGGAGTAGTTATCGCCCTGAAGATGAGGGAATATTTATAGCCTATGCTTCTATATACGGAAACACCAAAAAAACTGCCGAAAAATTAAAGGAAATATTAGAAAACAAAGGTGCAAAAAATGTAACCGTTACCGACTTGGCTCGTGATGATATGGCGGAAGCTGTTGAAGATGCCTTTCGTTATGACCGTTTAGTTTTAGCTTCTGTTACTTACGATGGTGGACTGTTCCCGTTTATGGAAAGTTTCATATCTCACCTCAAAAGCAAAAACTTTCAAAATCGCAAAGTAGCCTTTATTGAAAACGGATCTTGGGCTCCGGTTGCGGCAAAAAAGATGAAAGAAGAAATGGAAGGATTAAAAAACATAACATTTTTAAATAACAAAGTTACAATTAAATCAGCATTGAAAAAAGCAGATTTAGTTCAGCTTGAAAACCTCGCAAATGAACTTCTCTCTTAAACAAAAAATTTTCTATAAAAAAAGAAGCTCTTTAAGCTTCTTTTTTTATAGATATTTATTACAATTGCAGAGCTAGCTCTTCCCAATTTTTTAGTCCTATTTGTCCCCAATCTACCGGTATCTTATCAACAATTCGCATCATTACCGGATAGGTATCTTTTATATTTTCATGAATTGTTTCTATCATAAACACTTCTTTTGATTTGCGCAACTTATCACGAACTTCCGGATTAATATAATCTAAAATTATTTTTTGTTCATCATTACGAATAAATATAGCGTGATCAAACCCATCATAAACAATATAAGGTTTTTGCGGATTACTCTTTTTAGAAGTTACAAAAAAATATATTTCGCCTTTGGTTCCTTCGGCAATCAAAAAATTATTTTCGGTTTGGTATTCACTCATGCCTTTTGCCTCCCCTTATATTGTGCAAGTTTATGTTGAGTTTGAGACATCATTTGAATTCCGCTTGCCTTTGTCCCTTCTGATTTTTGATTATCTGACTTCATTTTAGAACGGGCATTGAGTGTTTTCATTTTGCCTTTAGCAACTGTCGCAAATTTTTTCATTTTTTGCACAATAGGACTATCTTTTAACGGCTCCAAACGTTCTTTAGCATTATTATAAGCATGATTAAATTTACCTGATAAATCATTATCATGAGCCAATTCTTTAGCTTTACAAGCAATATATGTAGCACCGGCTGCAACGGCTATACCACCGGCAACCACAACCGCAGTTTCATATCCCAAAGCTACAGTTCCCATTACTTCCATAAAACCATCACTGGCATTAATAGCATTTGTTAATCCTTCTGCTAATGGAGCTGCATGGCGGACAGCTGCGCCACCAACCATCATAGAAGCAATTGCCTTGGTTGCACCCATCTCCTTAGATTTTTTTACAAAATTTTTAGCAACAACCTTCATCTGACGCATCTGAAGTTCTGCTTCTTGGGAAATTCTTTCTTCATAAGCATCTTTTTTCTGTTGAGATTTTAAGTTGGTTTGCGTTTTTACTGCATTTTTGCCACATTCATATAGCTTAACTTCATCACCAACTTCGTATGCCTTTTTATCATTAATATCATACATTATTGATCTCCTCGCAATTCTTCTTATTTTCAGGTTATCATTTTGGACAAATTTTGTCAACAGAAAACCACTGATTTTAAAATATTCTAACAATAAAATCTTAACATCTAATAAATATGTCGCCTGCTTTTAATCAGACGACATATTTAAAAGTTGATTAACAATATAACTTATTGCCAATTAGCCAGATTATCTAAAAACACATCTACAAAATCAGCTCTCCTATTTTGATAATCCAGATAATAAGCATGCTCCCACACATCTAACACCATTAGTGGTTTTTGACCTCTGGCTACCGGAGTATCTGCATTGGAGGTTTTTACAATTTTTAACTCATCCCCATCTTGCACAAGCCACGCCCATCCGCTACCGAATTGAGTTAAAGCGGCCTCCTTAAATTGTTGGCGAAAATTATCATAGGAGCCAAATTGTTTTTCTATCTTTTCCAATATCTTACCTTGTGGTTTTCCTCCACCTTTTTTCATCATCTGCCAAAACAACTGATGATTCAGCACCTGCCCGGCATTATTAAATATCGCTTGCTGGTCAGGTTTCCCATAAACAGCTTTAACAATTTCCTCCAAGCTCATATTTTCATATTCGGTACCTTTAATAAGCTTATTTAAGGTATCTACATAATTTTTATAATGCTTTCCGTAATGATACTCTAATGTTTTAGCAGAAATATACGGTTCTAAATCATTAAAACTATATGGCAGTGCTATCATTTCAATCATTTTTCCCTCCTATTCTTGATTATCATGATTTTTGATATAAGCATTAGTTCCAATTTCATCAAGCAATTTTTGTTCTTTTTGTTCAAATTCGTGCCGCTCTTGATCTTTACGGTTTCTTTCTACTATTTCAAAAGTTTTTTGTTCCTTAAACATATCAGAAATTTCATCACGAATTTTTTCAATTTCCTGTCTTATTTGAGCCAATTTTTCTTCCAAAAATTGTTTAATTTTCAAATACCGTTTTGTATAAGCTCCAAAATCCCCAATATTAGGATTACCGGCAGCAAACTCTTTTTCTTCCTGATATTTTGCAATCAAATTATTTATATCGCTTAAGACATTATCTTCTTCCGTCATCTTTTCAGCAAGAAGTTTGCGTTGCTCATCTATCCTAAACTTTTGAATACGCCCTAATGTTTTTAGAGATTTTGCCATTTAGCTACACTTCCATGGTATAAGGAATCGCTAAAATATTCCCCAAAAGTTCATAACATTCTTGCAAAGAAAACTTTTCTTCCTTACCCTGAGACAAAAATGCTTCTAATTTAGGATAATAAAAAATAGCTTCATCAACTTCTTGGTTTGAACCTTTTTTATAAGCTCCCAAACGAATTAGTTCTGCCATATCTTCATAAGAAGCAATATATTTACGAGCTTTTGCCACCAGAGCATATTCTTCTTTGGTATCACAATCAGGCATCGTACGAGAAATAGAACGCAAAATATTTATTGCCGGATAACGATTTCGTTCAGCAATTGCCCGATCCAAAACAATATGTCCATCAAGAATAGAACGAACAGCATCTGCTACCGGTTCATTGTGATCATCACCATCAACCAAAACCGTAAATAAACCGGTAATAGTACCGTTTCCGGCTCCCGGACCTGCCCGTTCCAACAAACGGGGCAACTCTGAAAACACACTCGGAGTATATCCTTTTGAGGCTGGAGGCTCCCCTACAGATAATGCTATTTCTCGTTGTGCCATCGCAAAACGAGTTATTGAATCCATCATACAAAGTACATCTTTATTCTCATCACGAAAGTATTCTGAAATTGCCATAGTAACGTATGCTGCTTGTCTGCGAAGTAACGGACTTTCATCAGATGTTGCCAAGACCAAAACAGATTTTTTTAACCCTTCTTCGCCCAAAACATCTTCCACAAACTCTTTTGCCTCACGCCCACGTTCGCCTATAAGACCGATAACGGCAATGTCTGAGCTTGTATGCCGCGCCATCATAGACATCAAAGTTGATTTGCCGACACCGGATCCGGCAAAGATTCCCATTCGTTGACCTTTACAAATAGTCAAAAAAGCATTTACTGCTTTTACCCCCAAATCAACTTTACCTTTAACACGATCTCTAAACTGTGCCGGCGGAGGAGATGACTTGATAAAATAAGGCTTATTACCTTTAATTAAAGGTCCCTTACCATCTATTGCCTCGCCAAAAGCATTAACAATACGTCCCAACCATGACGGATGCGGATAAATAACAGGATGAGCATCTTCAACCTCGACTCGGCACCCCATCCCGATACCCTCTAATGAGCCATACGGCATTAATAAAACTTTATCTTCCTTAAAACTGACCACTTCACATGCAATCGGCTTATCATTTGCATTAATAACATTACACCGATCTCCGATTGACAAGCCTATTGGAATACCGCTTACTTCTATAAACAACCCTTGCACACCTGTCACTTTTCCATAATAGGCAGATGTTTCCAATTTAGATATTTCTTGAATTATATTTTGAGTTATTTCTGACACTTGCTACTCCCGTTTTTATATACAATATAGTACTTTTTACTTGCCTTTAAGCAATTTTTGCGGTTATCAACATCAAACTTATTAACAATTATTAACAACCCCGTCAAAAAAGTTAACAAATTAGAAAATAGAGTTTATGATAACAACATCAATTTAATTTTACGGGGGAAGCGATTATGCGTGTGCTACTAGTTGAAGATGATTATGCAATTTCTCAAAGCATTGAAACCATGCTCAAAAAAGAAGGTATGATTGTTGATACCACTGACTTGGGTGAGGACGGATTAGAAATCGGCAAATTATATGATTACGACATAATTATTCTGGATCTTATGTTGCCGGATATGAACGGATACGAAGTATTGAAGAATTTACGTGCTGCAAAAGTTAATACACCGGTATTAATTTTATCCGGATTGAGCGAGCCTGATAAAAAAGTTAAAGGATTAGGATTCGGTGCCGATGACTATTTAACCAAACCATTTGATAAATCAGAATTATTGGCAAGAATTCAAGCTGTTGTACGCCGTTCTAAAGGGCATTCCAATTCCATCATCAGAACCGGAGATGTTGAAGTAAACTTAGATAACCAAACCGTTAGTGTTTGCGGAAAAGCCTTACACCTTACCGGTAAAGAATACGGAATTATGGAACTACTTTCTTTGCGCAAAGGTTCAACCTTAAACAAAGATCAATTCCTAAACCATTTATATGGTGGAATTGATGAACCGGAACTGAAAATTATAGACGTATTCATTTGCAAACTGCGCAAAAAGTTAGAAAAAGCATCCGGTGGTAAAAACTATATTGAAACTGTTTGGGGAAGAGGATACGTACTGCGTGATCCTGATGAACCAAGAAAGATGTAAGCAAAAAGCCCCTAAAACAGGGGCTTTATTTTAATGTAGCTTTAACTGCCCTAAGCGCCGACAAATATGCTGTTTCCAAACAACAAGGATAGTTTTTCATTGTCCAATCACCTGCAACATATACATTCGGCAACCCGCTCAAAGCACTATCCGGACGCAATGAATTTGTATATTCATCTTGCATAATGGTAGCATATTTATGCTTAAAGGCCCGAAAAGGCGGCACAAAAGCAGAATTAACGCCTCTTAACAGGTCCAATTCCTGCCAAACCATCCGTGCCAATTCCGGTAACGATGTTTCTTGCTTATTCGCTGCAGAAATAGTTACGCTCAGCACATTATCATTAACAAATACCCAATCTGATAAACCGTTCAATACTCCCAAAACCCTAGCCCCATTCGGTAAATATATTGGCTCTGATGTATGATAAAATATATTAATTATACTATTACATGGTAATGTCGGCTCTCCCATAAGCTTAGCATAAGCAACATTATCAAGTGCCAAAATAACTTTATCATCCGGAGCCAATTCTATTTGACGATTACTTAAAATAAGTTGTGCCGGACATCCGAACTGACATTCTATTTTGTTCAATTTAGAAGCATATAATATCTCATCCGGATAAGAAGCTAAATTATTTATAATCTTTTGACTTAAATTTTGCTTAGAAAAATATATTTTTGTTTTATTTCTGGTCCATGGAAAAGTTAAACTGAGAATTTTTTTCTTTATAACAGGAGCAATATTTTCATACATAGTATTACACGCAGACTTAAACAAATGAGATATATTTTTGGTGTATCCCGAACAAATTTCATTAGTTGACACATCCCAAAATCTGATATCACTTTCCCACTCATCGTCAGAAACAAATTTTTTCAGTTCTTTATTAGCTCCGATAATAACATGAGTACCGTTATCTAAATTACACTTAAACCCTTCATCATAATAAGAATAGCTTCTCCCACCCAAATAAGATTTGGCTTCACATAATACAACTTTAGCATTTTTAACTTTTTGCTTGATAATTTTAGCGCAAAACAATCCGGCTACACCACCGCCGATAATATAATATGTAACTGTATTTTTTGCCATTTATTTACCAAAAAAAGTTTTTAATATAATACACAACTTATTGATTTTTCCGATTTTCGGCTTTGGAGAAATTATTTCCCAGCCTCTATTTTTCATAATATCAAAATAACGTTTATAAATATTTGCAATCATTTTAATTTGGCGTGCAGATTTATTCGGCAATTTTTTAATCAAAACTAAAGCTTCTTTATAATCATTTTCAGCCATCTGCGATAATTTTTCACGAGCAACGACCAAATTCTTATCTACTAAGACTTCAGCCGGTTTTCTTGAAGTAATTCCGGCATACTCCAGCAATTCACAAGGAATATATATACGATCAGCTTGCGCATCCTCCTTAACGTCACGTAATATATTAGTAATTTGTAGCGCTCTACCCAAAACTGTTGATAATTGCTCAATAAGTTCTTCGTCATCACAACCGGCTATACGCAAAGTCAAATTTCCCGGCACACCGGCAACACCTCGGCAATAAATATTAAAATCATCAATACTTGGAGCTTGCAGCGGTTTAGGCAAATCCATAGAAATACTGTCAAGCATTTTGATAAATTCTGATTTAGGGAGCTTAAAGCGCATACAGTTCTTATATATCTTGCGTCCGATATCAGTTGTCGGAACTTTTTTATCATAAATATTGTTTAATTCTTCACGCCAAGCTTTGATTAATTCTACTTTTTTTTCATTTGGTAAATTTCCATCAACAATATCGTCTATATGGCGAAAAAAAGCATAAAGTGTGTACATTGCATTACGTTTTGGCGTTGGCAACAAACGCATGCTCCAAAAAAACGAAGTTCCGGAACTTTTAACCATCTTTTTTATATTTTTCATTTGATTCTGCTGCATGATTTAGCCCTTACCGCAAAAGCACACCAAACACCATAAAAGCCCCCCTTCAGCCAATCCATACCGGACAAGCGAGGAGCCTTGGAAATAACATCCTCTTTTTGTATTTTTTTTAACATAGAATTAGTTAAGGAAAAGATAACACCTACTTCACAACGCAACCGATAATCTGATATTAAAGATATCAAAATTTTTGCATCATCAAGCATTGCTTGCAACCTCAAAACCACATCAGAAATCAAATTTTTCACACAAGTTGTTGATTGAGCCAAACAAAAATCTGTTATTCTTACTTCAAATTTTTCTAATAAATCAAACGGAATATAACAACGCCTTAACAAGCAGGCATCAGATTTCAAATCATGCAAATGATTCGTTATTTGCAATACTGCACAAAGAATTTCCGCCGGCATATATGTCGCAGGATCCTGATTATGAATAGCCAACATAAAACGTCCGACCGGAGCTGCCGAATACCGACAATAATCCAGAAGTTGCTCCCAAATTAACGGCGAAAACCCCTTTACATCCTTACGAAACACCTCCAACAAATCCGTAAATAAACGATAATCCAAATTTTCTGCAACAAATAATCGTCCCAACTTGCCTGCCGCAGTATCATTTGCCGCCGTCATAAAATCTTTTTGTAGTTCATTCAAATGCGTTTGTTTTTCTTCAATATTAAGCTCATGATTATCTGTTATATCATCTGCTTCACGAGCTGCTTGATAATAGCTCTCTACCAAATGCCGAAGCGATTTTTTTATAAATCTGCCTACCGGAAAATTTTCATCTGTTGTATTTTTTTTCATAATGTTTTTATCCAAATATCAATATCATGCAAAGCTCTGTTGCAATAAGCTTTTTTACGATCCGCACCTTTAATTTTCTTAAATTTTCCATTGACCGTTATTTCACCGTTTATGACAGGAAACAAACCGAAATTTATATTCATCGGCTGAAAATTATCAATATTTGTGTCATCATGCAAATAAGCAAGCATTGCCCCCATTGCGGTTGTTTGTGGTGGCGGTGTTATTTTCTTTCCCAAGACATCACAGGCTGCAAAATACCCTGCCAAAAATCCGGTTGCGGCACTTTCAATATATCCCTCACATCCGGTAATTTGCCCTGCAAAACTGATATTTGGAGAAGATTTCAAACGCAAAAATTCATCTAAAACTATCGGGCTTTTCAAAAATGTATTACGATGAATCCCGCCCAATCTGGCAAATCTGGCATTTTCCAACCCCGGGATAAGACGTAATATACGTTGTTGCTCTGCATATTTTAGCTTAGTCTGGAATCCCACCATATTACGCAACGTATCTTCTTTATTATCTTGCCTTAACTGAACAACGGCATAAGGTTTTTGCTCCGGACAATGAGGATTAGTCAATCCTACCGGTTTCATTGGTCCGAATACTAAAGTTTCCAAACCTCTTTCGGCCATAACTTCTATTGGCAAACAGCCGTCAAAATACTCAGCTTTTTCAAAATCATGAAACTCTACTTTATCTGCTTGTAGCAATTCTCGTACAAAATCATAATATTGCTCTTGAGTAAGCGGACAATTAATATAATCAAATTTATCGCCCTTATCATATCTGGATTGATACCATGCTTTATTAAAATCAATACTATCCTTATAAATAACCGGAGCAATCGCATCATAAAAATTCAAAGATTGGTTACTTATTGTCTGCAAAATACTATTCATCAAATCATTTGATGTTAACGGACCGCTGGCAATTATCCATCGTCCGTCAGAAATTTTTGGTAGATTCGTTATCTCTTCATTACAAAAGCTTATCAACTCATGTGAGTGTAGTTTTTCGGTAACCGATCTGGCAAAACCGTCCCTATCAACTGCCAATGCACCCCCTGCCGGAACTTTAGTTTCATCAGCACATTTCATAATTAAAGATTCGCAAAGACGCATCTCTTGATGCAATAAGCCTATTGCACTGGCAAGATGATCATCTGAGCGCAGAGAATTAGAACATACAAGTTCGGCACAATATGCTGTCTTATGAGCCGGAGATGCTTTCAATGGTCGCATTTCATGAATTATTACCCTAACTCCGCGTTGTGCTATTTGCCACGCAGCCTCTGATCCTGCCAAACCAGCTCCTACAATATGAATTTCATCCGTCATATCTGCCAATCCTTTTTTTTATTTGCTTAGTTATAATTTTTTTCCGAACAAAAGTAAATAAAAACTTCTTATGATAAGTTGCGCATATTATTTGCCATTAAAAACATTTGAGAGTATATTTAGGTTTAAGTTAACTTAAGAAACGCATAAAAAATGAAATTTTTGTTTGTTTTTTTGGTATTTTGTGCCACCACATTTTCATCTTCCTACACCAATGCCAGTGAAGATATGGATTCTATTGATTTTGCAGATGCACAGACTGAATTTGAAGAAGATTTTTCTGCTGATATTGAAGATGTTTTCTTACCCGAAGAAGATATCTCCTCAAATCATTCCGACAACATAGATATTCCTCCTCCGCCATCATCTAACTTTAGCATAAGTACGGTTTCAAATAATGTTATTAATAATGATGAAGTATTTTCTGCTGAAACAGATGATTCACAGTCACCGGTTGCGGTTGCTCCGAGTCCTGAAGATACTCTTTCTGTTGACACCACTGCAACTCTTACCGAGAATCTGAAACAAGGCGCCCCTGAAGCTCCTAAGTCTCCTTTACCTAATGTTGGCGACACTTGGATTGGCAAGTTAGTTGCCACCCAAACTGACAACATTTCCGACAAAGGTGAAAAATCCTCAGGAAATGAAGAACTTAACAAGCTCTTAGACAGTGCAAGATCAGAAGCCCCTAAAAAAAAGCTGTCTAATGCTTCAGTGTTTGATATATCCGGTGTAATGCTCCGTATGAGTTTAGAACAAGCAGATAAAGCCTTAACCAATCGCCGCTACAAAAAAGTTGTAGCCAAAGACCAAATTCCCAACTTTATCAAATGGCGTAATGAAGAACTATGTCGCAAGTCAGGAGTTGTCGGATATGAAAGACTGGAAAACTGCATTACCAAACAAGCCAAAAAAGACAACCATCAATATGTTCAAACCGTAAAATATGCCAAATATGACACTAAAGAAGAAATTGAACTCACTTTAACAAGTAATTTTACCGCCAATAAAGTAATCAAGATTGAATACAGAAGTCAGGCTGCCAACAAAACCGGAAACAGTCCTAAATCAGTTTATCTCAGAAACATAAAAATATACGACTTTTGGAAAACGGTTAATCAAAAATACGGACAACCTGATGATAAAGATAAAGCCATTTGGGGAATGGGAGGCAACAAACCTTACCTTAAAGCAGCTACCGGCTACCTCAAATTAGAAGACCCCATGCTGAGAGAACTTGACTATACCCGAATGTCCAGAGAGGACCAACGCTATATGAATACTGACCTATACACATTTTAAGGATACCCGGCTAATGAACAATCTAATTTCAGAATACATTTCCACTCGTATCTGCCATGATATTATAGGAAACATCGGAGCTGTCTCCAATGCTGTTGAGCTACTTGAAGACAATGATACGGAATTTATGGATGACATCAAATCAATCCTAAAGACCAGCTCTGCAGTATTAACCGCCAGAATGAAATTTTTCAGACTTGCGTTCGGTTTAGACAACTCAGGAACCAAAGATTTACCCCTAATTACGGATACCATCAAAAATTATTTATTAACTGTAGGAGGCAAAAACCCTCCGCAAGTAAACATTAACTTATCCCATATCATCTCTGGCAAAATAATACTTTTATTAACTATGATTATGGCCGACTTAATGATTAAAGGCGGGACAATTCATATTGCAGAAAATAACAATAAATTGATAATCGGAATACAAGAAGATACCCGCATAGCTGAAGATAAGCTCAAACAACTACTTAATATCATTAATGGAGATCATAACCAAATTTCCGCCCAAGATGCACCAATTTTATATTTGCAGGAACTATGCCTGCAACAAGAGGTCAAATTAAGATATACAACCTCTCCTGTTTTATACTTTATAGTGGAGTAAACAATGCTTAAATGTCTGATTGCTGATGATTCTAAAATTATGCGTATGCTTTTAAGAAAGATTATTGAAAACTTCGGCTTTGAAGTCAGCGAAGCAGAAGATGGAGAAGATGTATTAGAACAATGTGTCAGCTTTAATCCTGACCTTATTATCAGTGATTGGAACTTACCGCTGATAGATGGCATAGATGTATTATATAAAATAAGAACAGACCGCAAAATAAAACAACCCAAATTTATGTTTTGTTCTTATGTATCAGAAACCGCAATTATGAGACAAGCAATTGACGCCGGAGCTGATGACTTTATTCTTCGTCCGTTTGATGAAGATATCATTGCCGGCAAATTGGCTATTCTTGGAATGTTATAGGAGCAAAAAATGCGCAAACAAGATTTTGACTTTTTAATAAATTTGCTTCGTGAAAATGCCGGTTGGGAATTTGATGAAGAACAATACTTCATCATTGATAAAAAAATATCCAACTTCATCAGAGAAAAGGGCTATACTTCTGTTGAAGAATTAATATCAGAACTAAGAGCCGGCAACAAACCTCTGATTTCTAAAGTTGTTGAAAATTTAGCTTTTTCAGATACATCATTTTATAGGGACTATGACATATTTTGCAAATTTGAAGACAACATCCTCCCCCACATCAGAGAAAACAATCGTGCCGGCAAAAAAATACGTTTTTGGAGTTTAGGTTGCAGCACCGGACAAGAAACTTATTCTATTGCATTTGCAATAAAAAGAAAATTCATCGGATTAGATAACTGGGATATTAGTATCTTAGGCACGGACATTTCTTCTTATGCAATTGCCAAAGCTCAACATGCCGTATATAATAATTTTGAAGTACAAATGGGGCTGTCGGCTCAAATGATATTAGAATTTTTTCAGCAAGAAGATAATCAATGGAAAATCAATTCAGATATCAGTAAGATGGTAGAATTCAGACGCTACAATATGTTGGATGGACTGACATTTACTTCTCAATATGAAGTCATCTTTTGCCGCAATGTATTGCGCTATTTTGTAAAAGAATATCAGCAAAAAATATTAACACAAATCAGTCGTTGCCAACCTACCGGTGGAATATTATATTTAGGCAAGAATGAACATATTCCCGGAATTGATAAATATTACCGAGCATTAGAAGGATTTGATTGTGTATATATAAATAGGGGTTTATTAAACAAAAACCAGCAAAATACTCTTCCTGTCGGAAATGTTCCAACTAAGACATCAACATCTATGCCGAGCTTTGTCCGTCCTGATATGTTTAAGCATTAATTCTCTTTAATATATGCTTATTCACATCAAACCATTTGTCCTAATTCCTACCATGCACTATCCGGCCAAGGGGTGGTTTCGTTATTAGTAATTTGTGTTCCCTTAAATATATCAGTATAACCTATTAATGAAGATGGCATTGTAGGGGCTACCCCGGTTAAACCCGAACAATTTAAAAACATATTTTTTCCATTAGTTAAAGCTGATGACAATTCTGGTATTGTTCCACTAAGTCCGGTGCAGTATACAAACATACCTTCTCCACTTGTTAAAGTATCAGGAAACTCAGGTATAGAACCTGTTAATCCTTTGCAATTATAGAACATTCTATATCCATTCTCCAAAGCCGGTGGCAGTTCAGGAATACTTCCACTTAATTTAGAACATTCCATAAACATACTACTTACTGATGTTAAGCTATCAGGAAATTTCGTAAAATCAAAACCTTCCAAATTAAAACAACCATTAAACATACCTGCTCCATTTTTTAATGAAGTTGGTAAATTGGGGATGTTTCCTGTTAACCCCGAACAATTAAAAAACATATTTTTTCCATTAGTTAAAGCTGATGACAATTCTGGTATTGTTCCACTAAGTCCGGTGCAGTGTGCAAACATATCTTCTCCACTTGTTAAAGTATCAGGAAACTCGGGAATGGAACCTGTTAATCCTTTGCAATTATAAAACATTCTATATCCATTAACCAAAGCCGGTGGCAGTTCAGGAATACTTCCACTTAATTTAGAACATTCCATAAACATACTACCTACTGATGTTAAGCTATCAGGAAATTTCGTAAAATCAAAACCTTCCAGATTAGAACAACCATTAAACATACTTCCTCCTGTTTTTAACGCACTTGGTAACTCCGGTATATTTCCGATTAATCTGGAACAACTATCAAACATTTGCACACCATCTGTAAGAGCTGATGGTAATTTAGGAATAGAACCTGTAATCCCGGTGCAGTGTGCAAACATACCTCCACCACTTGTTAAAGTATCCGGAAACTCGGGTATAGAACCTGTTAATCCTTTGCAATCATAAAACATTCTATATCCATTCTTCAAAGCCGGTGGTAAATCAGGAATACTCCCTGTAATAGTTGTCCTGCCGTTAAACGCACTACTCATATCGGTTACGGTAGCGAGATTGAGTTGTTGTAATGAAATCGGGGTTGCATTGGTAAAAGTACTTAAAGCAAATCTGCTAATGCTTGCACCTAACTTAACTTCATAAGTGCCACCTTCGGTATAAGTATGACTGAC
>JAFTII010000037.1 GCA_017457005.1 Alphaproteobacteria bacterium
CGTTTGATGAGAGCCAAGTATATTGTCCGTTTGATTGTGAGCCGAAAGATTGTTCGGAATATATATTGTCAGAATGTCCGGCTAAATGAATATGTGAGGAATGTGTTGCCGGTTGCGGAGACAAGACCTCGCATTTGAAATTGGTAAGTTGTGAAGATGGCTATGAGCCGACCATAGCCAAAAATCGTTGTCGTGTGAAAGTAGAGGGATTAATTGCCTTTACGATAGAGGCGACCCCGACGGAAGCACAAGACGCAACCGAAACGACGGAAGCGGTAGAAGCAGCTCCGGCTACGGTAAAACTGACCTTAAACAGCGGTTGTGATGGTTATGTTGATTGGGGTGATGGCACTGCGCAAGATGTTTCTACTTCATCGGTTAGTCATACTTATAATACCGCCGGCACTTATGAGATTAAGTTAGGTGCGAGTATTTCCAAATTCGCTTTAAGTACTTTTACCAATGCAAATCCGATTTCATTACAACAACTCAATCTTGCTACCGTAACCGATATGAGTTGGGCGTTTAACAATTGTCCTTCCATTACCGGATCCATACCGGAGTTACCACCTTTACTCATTAACGGATATGCAACACTTAGATTTTGTTCAGGATTAACCGGTAATGTGCCGGAATTACCTGACAGTTTACAAAATGGGGGGGAGATGTTTAGAGGATGTACAGGTTTAGCAGGTACTTTACCAGCAAAATTACCCGAGAACTTAACCAATGGATTTTATATGTTTCAAGGCTGCTCTAGCTTAACCGGCAATGTCCCTGAATTCGGATCTAAACTTGTTGATGGAACTTGGATGTTTCAAAATTGTAGCAGTTTAGATGGTACTCTACCGTCCAAATTATCCGATAGCTTAGTAAAAGGCGAACGGATGTTTGGTAATTGTGCAAAATTAACCGGTAACGTACCGGAACTGCCGGATACTTTAACAGATGGAAGTAATATGTTTTTGCGCTGTAAATCTCTTAACGGAACACTTCCGGCTAAGCTACCGGAGAACTTAACAAAAGGATATTATATGTTTCAAGGTTTATCTAAATTAACCGGCAATGTCCCCGAATTTGGCTCTAAGCTTGTTGACGGAACGTGGATGTTTCAAGGCTGTAGCGGGTTAAACGGAACTATGCCGGCCAAATTATCTGATAGTTTGGTAAAAGGGGAACGAATGTTTAACTGGTGTTCAGGTTTGACCGGTAACGTACCGGAATTGCCGGATACCTTAACAGACGGAAGCAGTATGTTTCAGAACTGTAAATCACTAAATGGAACTTTACCTGCAAAATTGCCTGAAAATTTGATTTATGGAACTAGTATGTTTGATAGTTGCTCCGGTTTAACTGGCAATATCCCCGAATTTGGCTCTAAACTTGTTACTGGAACTACGATGTTTTTGGGCTGCAGTGGCTTAAACGGAACTTTACCCTCCAAATTATCTGATAGTTTGACAGAAGCCTCTGATATGTTTAATGGTTGTTCCGGACTTATAGGAAATCTTCCGGAATTACCTGAAGGGTTACAAAGTGCAACCAGAATGTTTAGATTTTGCTCCGGTTTGAGTGGTCCTGCTCCTGTTATGCCGACATCATTAACAGCTTACGAGGCAATTTTTGGTAGTACCCAAGTTACTAATAACGAAACCACTCCTTGGCCGGATAGTGCATGGTAGGGATAAGGTAGATACTCCGGCTTGCCCGGAGTATCTCTTTATACATTGCCGGAGATTGTCTGAACAAGTCAGACAATGACATAAATGCTATAGTCATCCCTTTCTGCCGATGTATGCCTTGAAATGTTTCGTCTTTGTATAATATGATGTTTGTATTAAATACTGACCGGCAAATATATTGTAAAGGTAGTTCCTTTATAATTATTAGAGTTAACCGTTAAATTTCCCTGATGTCTTATTATTATATGCTTGGCTATAGCTAAGCCTAATCCGGTTCCCTTAATGCTCAAGTCTTTATGTTCTTGCAAACGATAAAATCGCTCGGTAAGGCGAGCAAGTTTATCCGATTCTATCTTTGGGCCTTTATTGTTTATTGAAATTGCAATAGCTTTCACATCAGAATTTTTGATGTGCTTTGACATCGGAATCTTATCAACATTTTTTATACTGATGGTAATATCTGTACCGGATAATCCGTATTTGGTTGCATTATCAGTCAGATTATGCAGTACTTGTTTAATTTGTGCATAGTCGGCGATGATATCGGGAATATTTTCTTCGCAGAATATGTTTATTTTCATATTTCTGTCTGCCGCTTTTACAGTTAAAGCCTTGACAACGTCATTGATAATGTTTTTTATATTTGCAAAAGTTTCCGGGGGCTGATCTTGATTTAATTCAATACGAGAAAGAGATAATAAGTTCTCTATCAAGTCAGACATATATTGAGCTTGTTCGCCCATTATTTTTAAGAATTTTTCTTGAGCATCAGGATCATCTTTTGCCGATGTTTGCAGCGTTTCAATAAATCCGGAAATGACAGAGAGGGGAGTTCTTAATTCATGGCTGGCATTAGCAACAAAATCAGATTGCATTTTTTCAATTTTTAGAGATTTTGTTAAATCATAGATAGCAATTACGGCCACGGCTTTACCTTTAGATATCCAAGGCAGAGCTTTAATATGGGCGTATAACTTTTTATCCCTAGGTTTGCGCACATAGAATACAATATTTTCAGCATTACTTTCTTGACAAAGAACCTTGTTTACCGCACGAATAAAATTATTTGAATTAAAAATTTTATCTATACACATATCTGTTATATTTTTTCCGAAATTGTTTCGTGCGGAAAGGTTTGCTCCCAAGATGTTTCCTCCGCGATCAATCATTATTATTGGGTCCGGCAAAGTATCTAATACGGCAGTATCAGAAATTGTTTGAGCCTCTAAGTCTTCCGCTCTTTGCGCCCAAAAACGGTGCATTGCATTGACAGCTTCGGTAAGCTCTTTTGCTTCTGTTTCTGAAAGATTTAGAGAGAGTTCTTCAATCTTAGCACCACCTGTTATTGACGCTATATATTTTTTGATTTGTTGCAATTGAACCGTAAGAGGAAACAGCCAAATAATATTAAACATAACCACACTGACCGTGGATATTATAGCCAACAACGGCTCAATTATTTTGGCAGCAGATAAAATCGTAAAAACTAAAGCAGTAGGGAAGCTTAAAGCTAAAATTTTTGTTACAAATTGGGAGTTTTGCTCAAAACCTAAGGCTTTTCGGGTGCGTTCAAACATATTTATTTTTCCTATGCTTTATAAAAAAAACTAGACTGAAACTAAAAATATATTAATATAAAACAAGTTTAAAAATATTAAATTTTTGTGATGAAATGACTGAAAATTCTAACTCTACAACACCGTTAATGGCTCAATATAAGCAAATAAAAAAAGAACATCAGGATTATTTGCTATTCTATAGAATGGGCGATTTTTATGAGCTTTTTTTTGATGATGCCGTCAAGGCTTCTAAAGCTTTAGATATTGCTTTGACTAAACGAGGAAAATGTGAAGGCGAGGATATCCCTATGTGTGGAGTTCCTTTTCATGCCTATGAGAGTTATTTGGCGCGGTTAATTCGTCAAGGTTTTAAGGTCGCTATTTGCGAACAGGTTGAAGATCCTAAAGAGGCTAAAAAAAGAGGCTATAAAGCTATTGTAAAAAGAGAGGTTGTAAGGCTTGTTACCGCCGGAACTCTAACCGAAGAACCTTTATTGGAGGCCAAAAAAAATAATTTTTTATTGTCTGTATCCAAATTAAATAACGATCTGGGATTAGCATGGTTGGATATATCAACCGGAGACTTTTTTTTGCAAGAAATTTCTTTATCCGGAAAAGATGAAGCAGTTGTTTTATCCGGAGTTATTTCTCGTCTGAATCCTGTTGAGATTATTGTTTCAGATTCGTACTTACAAAATACGGCAATATTCGGTATTTTAAATTCATGCCGAGACCAATTGTCCGTATTGCCACAAGCTCGTTTCAACAGCCAGAGCGCATATCTGCGACTTTGCGGAGCTTATAAGGTTGATAGTTTGGATGCTTTCGGAAGTTTTAGCAGAGCAGAAGTCGTTGCGGCCGGTGTCTTGCTTGATTATGTTGAAAATACACAAAAAGGCAAAATGCCTTTTGTTTGCGCTCCGCAGAAAGTTGCAGCAAACGGAGTGGTTGAAATTGATGGAGCTACACGTAAGTCGTTAGAAATACTGGAATCTGTAAACGGAGACAAAAGCTTGTCATTGTTAGGTACTATAGATAGGACCGTAACAGGAGCCGGAGGACGCCTTTTGGCATATCGTGTCGCTAATCCGTTAAAAGATATTTTTGCGATTAATCAACGTTTGGATACGGTAGAGTTTTTTGTATCGTTTCATTCTGTCAGACAAGAATTACGCCAAATATTAAAATCATGTCCGGATATAGAACGGGCAGTTTCTCGTTTGACCGTCGGACGAGGAGGGCCGAGAGATCTTCAAAATATTAAAAATGCTTTATCGCTAGTACCGATAATCAGAAATTTATTAAACGGCGGTAATTTTGGACTGCCTAACTCTCTAAAACAAATAATTTCATCTTTGGGAGAGCATTCGCATTTGGTTGCAAACTTGGATTCGGCATTGGCTGATGAATTACCGCTTTTGGCGCGTGACGGTGGTTTTATCCGCGAGGGATATTCTTCAGCTTTAGATGAGTTTCGCAAAATTAAAACAGATAGCCACAAATTAATTATAGATCTGCAATCCAAATATTCCGAAGTAACCGGAATCACCAATCTTAAAATTAAGTTTAATAATGTAATCGGATATTTTATTGAGGTGCCTGCTAAGTTTGCAACGCAGCTATTGGAAGATAAAAGTTTTATTCATCGCCAGTCAGTTCTTAATGCTTCTCGCTTTACAACAGTTGAATTATCTGATTTGGAAAACAAAATCAGTGGAGCCTCAGATAAGGTCTTAGCTATGGAGCTGGAAATTTTTGAACAACTGGTAAAAGAGGTGCGAACATATATAGATGATATTTTAAAAACTGCAAAATCATTTGCAGAAATAGATGTCGCCTCATCTCTTGCAGATTTATCTGTTGAACAAAATTATTGCCGTCCGATAGTGGATGAAAGCTTGGTTTTTGAAGTAAAAGAAGGGCGCCATCCGGTGGTGGAGCAATCTATAGGCAAATCCGGAAAAACTTTTATCGGCAATGATTGTGTATTAGGTAAAGAAAAAGGAAATTTATGGCTTATAACCGGTCCTAATATGGCCGGAAAATCAACATTTTTAAGACAAAACGCAATTATTGCAATATTGGCACAAATGGGATCGTATGTGCCATGTTCATACGCACACATTGGCGTTATTAATAAGATATTTTCGCGTGTTGGCGCAAGTGATGATTTAGCACGTGGCAGATCAACATTTATGGTGGAAATGGTAGAAACTGCGGCGATATTAAATCAGGCAGATGAGCATTCTTTTGTTATATTAGATGAGATAGGGCGCGGAACAGCTACTTTTGATGGGTTGTCAATTGCTTGGTCAGTTGTTGAACATCTGCACAATGTTAATTGTTGTCGGACACTTTTTGCAACTCATTATCACGAATTGACTTCGTTGTCGGCAAAGCTTAATCAGATATCACTGCATTGTATGAAGATAAAAGAATTTAATGATGAAGTTATCTTTTTGCACGAGGTAATAGATGGGGCGGCAGACCGTAGCTATGGTATTCAGGTTGCAAAACTTGCCGGATTGCCAAAAATTGTTGTTAAAAGAGCAGAGCAAGTTCTTGAACACTTGGAGAAAAACGGCAAAAGCAACTCTACATCAAAATTAGCAGATGATTTGCCTCTGTTTGCCGCATTACGCGAAAAAGAAAAAACAGAACAGGAAGTAAACCCGCTTATAGAAGCATTACAAGCTATTAATCCTGATGAGTTGACACCACGAGAAGCGTTGGAAAAATTATATGAATTAAAAAAGCTGTGTAATTAGTGCAACTTTTTTAAGATATATCTCTAATGTGTTTTTTGAGCCTGTTGATTAAGGTGTTGTACTGAAATTTTAGTTTTTTTAACCTCTTTAGGCGTTTGTTCTGTTGTCCCTCTTAAGGTTGACATTCTATGGGCCAATGCTCTATTCGTTGTTTTTGCTACATCTTTCTCTCTTGGCGAAAGATATTTTTTAGTATCAGCTACTATTTCTTTATACAATTGAGAAGTGAAATCATCATCTATTTGAAACTTATCTTCTTTTGTTTCAAGTACTTTTTTAGAATTATCAGGATTCCAAAAATTTTTAATTTTATTTTTTATTTTACCTAAAAATGTTTCTTTTTTAGAGCCATTTAAATCAATTTCATCTTTCATTTTATCCTCCTTTAAATTATTTCTTATATTAATAATATCATATTTTTAAGAATAAGTTAATATAAAATTGTGGTGTTTTGATGAAAATGTTTATTTATAAAAACGATTAAAAACAAATGGTTATTGATAGGTATTATTTTACCGCAAAGCAAGTGTATGAAAAATAAATAAATTTTATTGTTGACATCGCTTCTTTTTAATGTATATTCAGCACGAATGATTAACAATCTTTTTATAAGAGAGAATAGAGATGAATACATATTCAACCAAACCCTCAGATATTGAGAGAAAATGGTATGTAGTTGATGCTCAAGGTGTTGTTTTGGGTCGTTTGTCTGCGCAAATTGCTAAAATTTTGCAAGGTAAAAACAAGCCAAACTATGTCAGCAATCTTGACTGCGGAGATTACGTTATTGTTATCAATGCTGATAAAGTAAAATTAACCGGTCGTAAATTGACAGATAAAAAATATTTCCACCACACCGGTTGGATTGGCGGTATTAAAGAAACTACTCCTGCTAAGATATTGGCCGGTAAGTTTCCTGAAAGAGTTATCATTAAAGCTGTTGAGCGTATGATTTCTCGTAATCCGATGGGGCGTCAGCAAATGACCAAACTTAAGGTTTATGCTGGTGAAACACATCCTCATACTGCTCAAAATCCAATCGTTTTGGACATGGAAGCAATGAACCCGAAGAATAAAAGGAGCAAATAATTATGGCTGAGAAATTAGAATCTTTAAAAGACTTGAAGAAAGCCTCAGCTAAAGTTGAAGCTGTTTCTTCTGAAGTTGCTGTTGCTCGTAAACCTAAGAAAGACAAATTAGGTCGCTCTTATGCAACTGGTAAACGTAAAGATGCCGTTGCTCGTGTATGGATTAAACCAGGTAAAGGTAACATTACTATCAATGATAAATCTATTGATCAGTATTTTGCTCGTCCGGTTTTGAAGATGATTATCAACCAACCGTTTGAAGTTGCTAATCGCGTTAATGAGTTTGACGTTGTATGTACAGTTAAAGGTGGTGGTTTATCCGGTCAAGCAGGAGCTATCAAACACGGTATCTCTAAAGCATTGAATGATTTTGAACCTGAATTGCGTGCAGTTCTCAAGAAAGCCGGTTTCTTAACCCGTGACGACAGAACTGTTGAACGTAAGAAATACGGTCGTGCAAAGGCTCGTCGTTCTTATCAATTTAGTAAGCGTTAATCTGATCTTTGCAAAGATTACAAAAGGAAGGTGCATACCTTCCTTTTTTGTTGCAATTTTATTGAAATTATATTAAAGCTATTAGCACTTTTATATTAGTTAAATTATAATTATTCAAAAACCCAATTTTTATGAAAGAAACTATCAGTCTATTTGTCAAAGATTTTTCTTTTATTGAACGTTGGTTTTATCCTCTGGGCAATAAAAGAAGTCTTCAGGAAGTTGAGGCCATGTATCAGGTCATTCGGACAATGTGGTTTGACTATCGTGATTTGTTTCCTAATAAGGGAACTTACAAGACTGTTCGCAGACTTTTTGTTAAGTATGCTGCTGAAGCTTATCTTGAAGCAAGATTCCAAGGTAAGATTAGTTTGTATGAGATGTCTCCGGAATTACTCCAAGAGATGCGATTTAAGTCCCGCCAAGGATGGTTATCAAAAAGTACATTCTATTGGATTGAAAGGTGCATAATTGAAGATAATTATCCGGTAAGAGATACAGCGAAAAGAGAAAAGCTTCTCCGAATGCTCTAGAACAAAAAAGGTGATTGTGTAAATACAATCACCTTTTTTAGATTTTCAATCCGTAAAAGTACCAAAGTAACGAACACGTATATATTCGTCTTTTTCTCCGATATAACAACTGCTCATGCCAATGTTTTGACAATAAAATCCGACGATATGCCACTCTTTTGCAGGATATACCTTGTAATTTACAAGATATGTACCATTAAGATCATGGATGCCCAATTCTGCAAAAGCTTTTTGAAGTAATTGTCTTTTTGCAAAGAGCATTTTGAAAAAATCTACAGAAGGTATTTTGCTTTCATCTAGCTTAAGAGAGCTTCTTCTTCCCAAAAATTTATTCAGATACAGATAGTAAGGAGAATCTTTGTCCGGAAAAATACCGACAGGTTTCAATTCTTTTCCGATATCAAAAGATACCCTTTTAAATTCCCCATTCTGCACGCAGAGTAGATCAAAAGGTGAATCTTCCTTAAAGACCTGATGAAAGTGTTTAGAGATTTCTTCTACGGTAATGTTGTGTTGCATCATTGTATTTACAATGCTTTCAATCTCATTTTGTTTGTTTACCATTATTCTTAAGATTTTTTGTTAACAGAAACGGAATTTCTAAAGAAACTTCCGATAAATCCAAGAGCGGCTCCTATTTGCCACATTTTGAATCCGTCAATTCCCAAACAAGAGAAAAAACTCAAGATTGTGTCTCCAAAGAACCAACCGACTACCCATCCTATAATCAATCCCAAGATTGTAGAAAGGATAGCCGTCAAAAAGAACATAAATGCGATTGATAAAAGTTTTACAATAGCTTCCATAATTATAATTTTTTAGATTTGTAAAGATTCGCAATCTCTTTAATTATGATTATAATATCTACAATCAGAAACATCATAGTTATAATCGCCAGTATAGCTATCGGCGGAAGAAACGCAGCTCTTGCGACAGCTATAATCAAACATAATGCGATAATTTTCAGTCCTAAACACCAAAAACAAAGTGCAATTTTGGTCTTAGTCCAATGTTCATTATACATATTATGTCTGTAAAGAGTATTGCTTGAGCTGCTTTTTATAGGAAGTTGTTTTTCTTTCTTCTTCCATATAATTTTAGAAACAACCCAAATGATTATTCCGATGATTGCATACAGAAATAATCCCCAGAATGTTGAATTTACCATATAATTTTAAATTTATTTGTTAATAATTAGAAATCAAAAAACTTTATAAAACAATTATCATAAAAAATCAATCAGATTCAGATTTAGTAAACTTATCTGTACTATAATAATTACATTATAATAAGGAGGGCAATATGCTTTGGGATGAATTTGAAATAAATTCAGCAGAAGGTGTTTATCTTTGTTCTGATTATAAGCTTGATAACCGAACATATAGACAAGGATACCGTATCAATGCCGAAGATGTAATTATTTTTAAAATGCACGGCATTAAGAGAGTATATGGCGCTATAGCTGAAACTGATGATTTAGATAAGCGTACGGCGCTGGGTATTATTGCGGCCAAGATATGCGGTAATAATACCGCTTATATAGTTGACAAATCAGATCAGATTCAAATCATTGCTAATTGTAATGGTGGTTTTTTTGTTTCAGAAGAGCGTATCAGAAAGTTTAACGAACTACATCACGATATAATACTAAACACAATATCTCCCAATACATTAGTCAATAAAGGAGATGTTATTGCTCGTTTGGAACTGACAACTCCGTTGCTTAGCCAGGCTGATGTTGATGATATAGTTTTTCGTCTTTCCGGAAACACATCTTTATTGCAAATATCAGTCCTTAAACCTCAAAAAACAGCTTTAATGTATGCAAAAATTTTGGACGATGAAGCTGAAAATGTACATTTTACCGAGCAAGTAACTCAATTGGTATCATCACTAAACGGTTATGGCTTAGATTTTGTCGGGGAATATAATACGGAATATTATCAGGATAAAATTGCCGATAAAATTTTAGATGTTATTGATGATGGTTATGATGTATTATTTATTTTTGCAGCCTCACGTTTCGGAAGTCGGAATGATGTTATATCATCAGCGCTTAAGCAAGTGGTTGATGATATAATATTGGGGCATGCGCCACAAATCAATGTGTCAGATTTTCAGATTGCGCGCAAACGTAATACTAAAATAATTGTTGTTCCGCATAACTATGATAAAGAGGAGCATGAAAACATAGATAGACTGATATGGCAATCTAT
Source organism: Alphaproteobacteria bacterium (assembly GCA_017457005.1). Taxonomy (GTDB): domain Bacteria; phylum Pseudomonadota; class Alphaproteobacteria; order RF32; family CAG-239; genus CAZU01. Next base: position 10,342 of record JAFTII010000037.1, read on the forward strand.
ATTGACGGATAGTATGACGATTGCCGATTTTTCGCATATATGTCCTGCAACTCTGAATAAAGGAGCTAAGCTCGCAGAAGAATATGCCGATAAGGTTGTTGCAACTAAAAATCAAGTTTCAAATAACAAAAAAGCCAATATTGCAGCTGTTGTTTTGGCTGCCGGTATCGGAAGCCGTAGCGGACGTAATAAATTGATGGTTGAAGATAAAAACGGCATCCCTTTATTTATGAAATCTGTCAATGCTGCTATTGCATCCAATGCATGTCCGGTGTTTGTTATAACCGGATATCATCATGATGATATGTCAGAATATTTGAATAAGGTTGATGTAAACGTAATTTATAATCCGGCATATCGCTCCGGTATCAAAACATCTATAGATTTGGGTCTGAAATCTGTGCCTGATTTTTGTGATGGAGCTATGATTATTCCGGCAGATATGCCTAATCTTAAAGCGCCGGATCTGAATAAGTTAATATCATCATTTAAAAAAGATACAGAAAATCAATTATGTGTTTTCAGTCATAAGGGGGTAAAACACAACCCTCTTATTTGGAGTAAATCATTGTATGATAAGGCGGATATTGTACCTGAAAATTCTCATCTGCGAGCAGTTTTTGTTGAGCATTCTGATTATACCAATTTGGTAAATATAAAAGATGAAGATAAATTTTTAGATGTCAATTTTCCCAGTGATATTGAGAAGATTAGTAATGTCTGAAATATACATACCAACTTTTAAAAATAATTTTTTTTGTATTTGCAAAAAAGTATTTATTAAGATACATACTATACGTTTAGTATGTATATGGAGTTTTTGAATGGCACGACGCACAAAAGAGGAAGCAGAACAAACCAAGCAGGCTATTTTAGATTCTGCTCTTGAGTTGTTTTATGAGAAGGGTTTTTCTCGTACAACGTTTGATGAAGTTGCAAAACGTATTAACCTGACCAAAGGAGCAGTTTATTGGCATTTTCGCAATAAAGCTGATCTGTTGGCAGAGTTAATGCGCCAAAAATTTTTAGCTCAAAAGGACAAAATAGCTTCGGATACTCGTGCTATAAGCAATATATCAGATATCAGAAATCATTTTAAAAATGTTGCGCTATCAATAGAAAATGATGCTGATTTTTGCCGTTTTTTATTTTTTGTGGTCTTTCAAATGGAGTGGTCCGAAGGAGTTGCTAACCGAGTATTCGGGCAGATTACGGATATTACGGAATATACTTGGACCGTCCTAAAAGAACGGTTGACTTTTTTGCAAAAAAGTGGAGAAATACCGGATAATGTAAATATTGAAGATTTAACAATTTTAATCTCTTGCCTATGGCGCGGAACCGTAGATTCTTATATATCCAAAAGATATCCTATGAGTTTGAGTTTTGTGTTTTTACAGGGATTTGATATGTTAATCAATAGTCTAAATATGGAGAATAAATAGAATGCGAGTAGGAACAGTACAAAAACGTGTTATTGTCAGACATGTAGTGATTTTAGGTTTGTGCGTGGCTTTTGGGTGGTTTTTAAAGGCTAAATTAACTCCGCCGGCACCTTCTATGGGAATGATGGGTGCCGGAGAGCCGTTGGTTCTGACACAGGTGCTGGAAACTCGTAATATTGCTCCTAAAAAGACTTACATCGGTCATGTTGAGCCGATTAAGAGCGTTAATTTAATGCCGCAAATTACCGGATATGTTGAAAAGGTTTTGTTTGAAGAAGGTTCTTTGGTGCAAGAGGGGGATATTCTTTTTGTTATTGAACAAGAAAGATATATTGCTAATGTTTCATTGCGAGAAGCCGAACTTGCCAGTGCGAAGGCTAACTTAGTTCGTGCTGAAAGAGACTATAAGCGTCAGTCATCTTTGAGTAAGCAAAATTACGCCTCTAAAGCAACCTTGGATAATGCCGAAAGTGCTTATTTGCAAGCAAAAGCCGCAGTATCACAAGCGCAAGCAAATTTGGATTTGGCCAAAATTAATTTAGGCTATACCGAGATTAAGGCACCGATAAGTGGCCGTATAGGTAAAGCTTTGATTACTGAAGGAAACTACGTTGCTGCCACCTCTCAATCATTGGCTCGTATTGTCCAAACAAATCCGATTCGTGTGGCTTTTTCGGTAACTGACAAAGATATGTTGAATATGCGTCAGTTTTATGGCGCAAAAGGAAGCCCTTTAAAAACAGAGTTAGTTCTTTCAAATGGTACTGTATTAGTAAATAACTTACGTTCTCGTTTTACTGATAATGAAGTTAATTCTGATACTGCAACAATAGCTGTTTATGCGGAATACAATAATGATAAAGACTTACTTATTCCGGGTAATTATGTTGATATCAGGATTGGCAATAAAGATGACCAACTGGCTCTTTTGGTATCACAAGGCGCAATTGCACAAGATCAACATGGTAATTATGTTATGATTGTAACTGAAGATGGAGTAGCGGAGCAGCGTCGTGTTGAATTGGGAGAGATTATTGAAGACAAGCAAGTTGTTTTAAGTGGCTTAAGTGCCGATGATAAAGTTATTATCCAAGGTTTACAGAAAGTTCGAGATGGACAGAAAGTAAAAGCTCAGTTGGTAAGCCCTTCTGCGGAGGTTAAGTAATCAATGTTTTCAAGAATTTTTATTGAACGCCCGCGTTTTGCGATGGTAATTTCCATCGTTTTGACTTTAGCAGGTGTTATTTCCGTATTTTCTTTGCCTATAGCACTTTATCCGGAAATTACTCCTCCGGAAGTTGTTGTTTCGGCCACATATCCCGGTGCCAGTGCTGAGGTGGTTGCTAAGACAATCGGTATTCCCTTAGAAGAAGAAGTTAACGGTGTTGAAGACATGCTTTATATGAGTTCGTCTTCGGAGAACTCCAGCTATCAACTTACCATAACATTTAAAGTTGGTATTGATAGAGATATGGCACAAGTTAAAGTGCAAAATCGTATCCAGCAAGCTCAATCTAAGTTACCGGCAGAAGTTACTCGCCAAGGGCTGACTGTACGTAGCCGTTCGTCTAATATTTTGGGTTTCATAACTATCGGATCTCCTAAAGGAACACATACTCCGTTGGAATTGGCAGACTATGTACAAAATAACATTAAAAACAATTTGGCACGTGTATATGGTGTTGGTGAAGTAAATGTTTATTCTTCCAAATTGAGTATGCGTGTTTGGTTGGATGCAGATAAAATTACGGCTCTTAATATTCCTTTAGAAACCGTAAAGGCCGCGATTGAAAGCCAAAACTATCAACCATCTTTAGGTAGTGTCGGAGCCATGCCCGGAGACGGTTCTCAGCAAATGGTTTATACTCTGCAGACACAAGGGCGTATCAACGAAGTTGAAGACTTTAAAAATATTATCATTCGTACGGCAGAACAAGGCGGTTTAGTACATTTGAAAGACATCGCTAAAGTTGAAATCGGAGAAGAAAGTTATCGCGCTACATCCAAGTTTAATAATGCTCCTAACGTTGCAATTGCAATTAATCAATTATCCGGAGCAAATGCTTTGGATGCCATGGCCGCTGTTAAAGCAGAAATGGAGAAACTATCGCAAAATTTTCCTGAAGATATGACTTATATGATCGGATATGATTCTACGGAGTATATTGAATCATCAATTGAAGAAGTTGTTTTTACTTTAGTAATTACTTTTTTATTAGTGGTGTTGGTTTGTTATATCTTTTTGCAAGATTGGCGTGCGACATTGGTTCCTTCTTTAACTATTCCGGTTTCTCTGTTTGCAACTTTTGCCGTTATGCTTGCCTTAGGCTATACTATGAATATTTTGACATTATTCGGTCTGGTGTTAGCGATAGGGTTAGTGGTTGATGACGCGATAGTTGTGGTTGAGCGTGTTCTTTATTTGATGGAAACCGAAAATATGACACCAAAAGCCGCTACTATAAGAGCCATGGAAGAAGTTTCCGGTGCCGTTGTTGCGACTACGTTAGTGTTATTAGCAATATTTGTGCCGGTAGGTTTTATGGGCGGAATTACCGGAAGAATTTATCAGCAATTTGCGATTACTATTTCTACAGCAGTTGTGTTTTCTTCTATTAATGCCTTAACCTTATCTCCGGCATTGTGTGCCACCATTTTACGCCCATTAAAAGAAGTTACGCACGGCCCTTTAATGTGGTTTAATAAAATAATCAACAAATCTCGTGATACTTATGTATCTATTGTAGCCATCATCGCTCGCAAAGTATCGGTAATAGCATTAATGTTTATACTTATTGTAGGCGCTGTATATGGTTTTTTGAGTATTAGTCAGACATCATTTATTCCTAATGAAGATCAAGGTGTGATTATGATTAATATTCAGCTTCCCGAAGGTGCTACTCGTGAGCGTACACAAAAGTTCATAGACGAGATATATCCGCTTATCAAAGAAGAGAAGGGCGTTGACAGTGTAATGATTGTTGCCGGTGTATCGTTAATTGGCGGAACCGGAGAAAACGTTGCTTTGGGCTTTATTGCCTTACGTCCGTGGAGTGAGCGTAAAGATAAAGAGCTTTATTCTACCAATATTATGAATCGTATTTTAGCTAAGGTTTCCGGAAAACCGCAAGCCCAAGTTAACTTATTTGAGCCGCCGGCAATTATGGGTTTGGGTATGAGTGGGGGTATGGACTATCGTTTATTATCCACTCAAACAGACAATCCGCAACAAATGGAAGCTGCTTTGCAAAATGTGTTGATGAAGGTTAATCAATTGCCTGAAGTTAATTACGCATACAGCACATATACTGCACAGACCCCAAATATTTTTATTGATATTGATAGGCAAAAGGCAGAGGCTATGGGCGTATCTATCGGAAGCATTTTTTCTGTTTTGCAAAATTATTTAGGCTCAAGTTATGTTAACGATGTTAACTTCGGAACACAAGTTAATAAAGTTATGATTCAAGCAGACTGGAAATTCCGTAAAGATATAGACAGTATTAATAAATTGTATGTTCAAAACAAGAGTGGACAAATGGTACCGTTGGGAAGTGTAGTAAAACTTCGTAAAGTTTTATCTCCTCGTGTGGTTACTCGTTATAACCAATATCCCAGCGCCTCTATTACGGCCGTTCAAAACAATTCTGTCAGTACCGGTCAAGCTATGAATGCAATGGAAGAATTGTCTAAAGACTTGCCTAAAGGATTCAGCTATGATTGGTCAAGTGTTAGCTATCAGGAAAAGGCCAGTGGCGGACAAATCGGATATTTGTTGGCATTAGCTATTACTTTCGGTTATTTGTTTCTTGTTGCACAATATGAAAGTTGGATTACACCTTTACCGGTGTTAACATCTGTTTCTGTTGCAATGTTGGGCGCATTAGCCGGATTATTCATAACCGGATTACCTTTGAGTATTTATGCTCAATTAGGATTGATATTGCTTGTTGGATTAGCCGCTAAAAATGCAATTTTAATTGTTGAGTTTTCTAAAGAAGAACGGGAAAAAGGAGCTTCAATCATCAAGGCTGCAATGGTAGGAACTAAAGAGCGTTTCCGTGCAGTGTTAATGACCGCATTTACCTTTATTTTGGGTGTGTATCCGATGATTGTTGCCACCGGTGCCGGTGCGGCAAGCCGTGTTGCAATCGGAGTGCCGGTATTTTACGGCATGTTATTGGGTACTGCAGCCGGATTGATTGTAATTCCGTTACTTTATGTTTTGTTCCAAACTATAAGCGAACGATTTACATCTTCTAAATCCGAATAACAAAAAAAGCTCGTTAGAAAAACTAACGAGCTTTTTTATTTGTCTGCTTTCTAATCTCACTTTTGCTCATCCTCCGGCTTGTCCGGAGTATCTTTTTGAGATGCTTCGGCTTCGCTCAACATGATAGTTTTTCTAGAGCTTGCCCGAACAACACAAACAATGACAGTTACCTCTAATC
>JAFTII010000038.1 GCA_017457005.1 Alphaproteobacteria bacterium
ATTGGATAAAATATAAGGATATATGTTTGTGTCACATTCGCATTTTTGATAATAAACCGTACCATCTTTACCGGTACAAGATGAGCCGGCCGGTATCTTGCCTTCTGAGTGGCATAATTCTGCGGTATAAGGAAATGAGGATGATTTGCAAATCCAGTTTGAACAACAAGTCTTAGGTCCGTAGTAATATTCGCTACAAATTATGTCGTCGTTGATTGCCGATAGATCCAATAACCCGACATAATCAGAACACGAAAAATCATCCCCGCCGTTGTTGTGGGGAGGAGCCTTTTCTTCACCGTTAATACGGTGCGAAAAAAATTGATTTCGCTGATAGTCCGGTAACAACCAAACTTTAGCTAATGTGATATTAACGTTCACACAAGCCAATAACAGCGAAATGACACATATCTTTCGCATTATGTTATCCTCATCCTGTTCCGATTATCAGGATAACATAATAAAATTAAAGTGTCAAACCTTTATTGAAGATGGTGGACGAATAGAGTTTTTAGAGATTAACTCATTGGTAAGAAGTATTTGCTAAAATAATAAAAATTATGTGTTTAAGGATTCTTAAAGGATAGATATGCGTAGTCTGTATAAACGAATAATTGCAATGTGGATGTGGAGTATGACAGCTATTGTCTTGCTGTGTGCGCCAAATGCTTATTCGGCACAGATATCAAATATCCGTATTGGACAAGGTGTCGGAAATGTAAGAATAGTTTTTGATGCCGATTCTAAATTTGATTACAAAGCATTTTTATTAAATGAACCCAAACGTTTGGTGGTTGATGCCAAAAATGTTAAGATAAATCCTCGCGTGGAACAAGTTACGGAAAACTCCGGTTTGGTATCGGGAACCAGATTGGGTAGTGTGGGGGTAGATGGTGTTCGGGTTGTTTTTGATTTAACGCAACCGGTTATTATAAAAAAAGTATTCATGTTGCCTCCGCAAAGCAATTTTAGTTGGCGATTCGTGGTGGATATAGAAACATCTTCAGAACGCGAATTTGCCAAACATATCGGTAATGATAGTGCGTTTAGCAGTGATAAATACATGGATTCTGATGTGAAGAAAACAGCTGGTAAATCTTCTAAGTCCAAACACTTCACACCTGAGCAAAAAAAAGTAATAGTTCTTGATCCCGGACACGGCGGTGTTGATCCGGGAGCTATCGGGATATCCGGTGTTTATGAAAAACGTATAACTTTAGCAATGGCAAAAGAACTTAAAGAAGAATTGGATAAAACCGGAAAATATAAAGTTTATCTTACCAGAAACCGTGATGTATTTATTCCGTTGCGAGAAAGAGTCCGTATCGCCAGAAGATATGATGCAGATTTGTTCCTGTCTATTCATGCCGATAGTGCAACCAATCGCAGAGCAACCGGTCTATCGGTTTATACCTTATCTGAAAAAGCATCAGATAAAGAAGCCGCAGCATTAGCAGAAAAAGAAAATAAAGCTGATATTGTGGCAGGATTGAATTTTGCCGAACACTCAAAAGAGGTTTCTGATGTTTTGTTAAATTTGGCACAAAGAGAAACTTTAAACCGCTCATCAGAACTGGCTACTTTTATGGTACAAGAGATGAAGAAGTCAATTCGTACTCTTAATGATACACATCGTTTTGCCGGATTTGCAGTGCTAAAAGCTCCGGATGTTCCTTCTGTTTTGTTGGAGTTGGGATATCTCTCTAACCGTGTGGAAGAAAAGCAATTGCAGCAAAAATCATATCGTAAAAAGTTAGCGGTTTCCGCTCTTCAGGCAATAAATAAATATTTTGATAATATGGGAAGAGCATCTGTTTTTTAGGGTTTGACTTTACGGTAATTTTTTTATATTAACAATACATTGATAATTTTTAATTATTTCGGGTCGGCAATGTTTAAAACACTATCTTCTTTAATAAGTACTTTTTTCTTTTTTGCGGTTATTGCCTTGGTATTGATTATAACGTCACTTTGGCAGATATCGCAAACTTTGCCTGATTATAATCATTTGTCAGAATACGAACCGGCCGTAACAACAAGGTTATATGCCGGTGATGGTCAGGTTATGATGGAATATGCTGCAGAAAAACGCTTGTTTGTTCCAGAAGATAAAATTCCCGATTTGGTAAAAAATGCTTTTTTAGCTGCAGAAGATAAAAATTTTTATGATCATTTCGGAATAGATGTCATCGGTGTCCTGAGAGCGATTGCAGAAAATATTAAGAATATCGGTCAGGGAAGAAGACCGGTAGGAGCATCAACCATAACTCAACAAGTTGCCAAAAATTTCCTGTTATCATCAGAAGTATCTTATAAAAGGAAAATCAAAGAAGCTCTCTTAGCCATGCGTATAGAACAGGCTTTTACCAAACAACATATTTTGGAATTATATCTTAATGAAATTTATTTGGGAAACCGCTCTTACGGTGTTGCCGCTGCCGCCCTTAATTATTTCGGGAAATCGTTGGATGAGCTGACAATAGAAGAAGCCGCATATTTGGCAGCACTTCCTAAAGGTCCGAATAATTATCATCCCAAAAACAAATATTCTGCTGCGGTCGGACGCCGTAATTGGGTAATAGACCGAATGATTGAAGAAGAATTTATCAGCTTAGAAGACGGAATGGCTGCGAAAGATAAACCTTTGGAAGTTGTTGAGCGTGGTAAAGAAATGGTTGCCGATGCGGAATATTTTAGTGAAGAAGTCCGCCGCAAAGTTAATGATATGTTCGGTGAAAATGCTTTGTATGAGGGAGGATTATTAATCAGAACTACTCTTGACCCCAAATTACAAAAAATAGCTTCAAAAGTTTTTGCTCAAGAAATTAAAAACTATGACATTCGCCATGGTTGGCGCGGTCCGATTGCTAATATTCCTTTATCCGAGAATTATCATAATGATTTGAAAATGGTAGAAATACCTGCCGGCAAAGAAACGAATTGGCAAAAAGCAATTGTTAAGAGTGTATATACGGTTAAGGCTGAAATAGAAACCGAGGACGGACAAGAAGGAATAGTTCCTCTTGCCGTATTGTCTTGGGCCAGAAAAAATCTTAAAAATCAAAGTGTGGGAAACCCACCTAAAAATGTAGCAGATGTTCTTGCGGTAGGAGATGTGATATTAGTAGAAAAAATAAGTGCTGAAACAGCAAAAGCAAAGAACCTGCCTGATAATACCTATAATCTGCGTCAGGTACCGAATGTTGAAGGCGGACTTGTCGCACTTGATCCGCATACCGGAAAAATCTTGGCAATGGTCGGCGGTTATTCTTTTAAGAAATCACAATTTAATCGCGCAACTCAAGCCATGCGCCAAACCGGTTCCGCATTTAAGCCTATAGTTTATTTGGCTGCCTTAGACAATGGCTATTCTCCGACAGATCTAATCTTAGATGCTCCGTTTGTATTAGATCAGGGAGTAGGGTTGCCGAAATGGAAACCGGTAAACTATTCCAAGAAATTTTACGGGCTGATGACATTACGTCAGGGAATTGAAAAATCTCGTAATTTGATGACTGTTCGTTTAGCTCAAGATGTCGGCATGGATAAAGTCGCTGAATATGCTAAAAAAATGGGTGTAAACCAAAATCTTCCGGAACTTCTGTCAATGTCTTTGGGTGCCGGAGAAACCAAACTTATTAATATGGCTGTGGCGTACGGCATAATGGTAAACGGAGGAAAAAAAGTTTCTCCTTACTTAATTGAGCGTATTCAAGACAGAAACGGAAAAACTATTTACAAGAATGACAATCGCAATTGTGAAAATTGTAAGGTTAATAATTGGAATGATCAAGCAATTCCGGAGATACCTGATAATCGTGAGCAAATAGTGGATCCGCTTAGTGCATATCAAATGGTTAGTATTTTGGAAGGGGTAGCACAATATGGAACAGGAGCAAAGTTGCGTTCTCTAAATCGTCATCTTGCCGGCAAAACAGGAACCACTAATAAAAATCAGGATTCGTGGTTTGTTGGTTTTTCTCCTGATTTGGTTGTTGCGACTTACATCGGTTTTGACGAACCCAAAAGTCTTGGTCGTTATGAAACCGGTGCAGCATTAGCTTTGCCTGTATTTTATAATTTTATGCAACAAGCCTTAGCCGGACAACCGGATACTCCGTTCCGTATTCCTGCCGGAATCAAACTGGTTCGTGTTAATCATAATACCGGAAAACCGGCAAGACCTGAAGACAGTACGGTTATTGTAGAGGCCCTAAAACCGGAGTTCACTTTTGATTCTGATAATCAAAGAGTCATCGGAACTGCAAATTCAGCTGATACGGAAGATGATAAAAAGGAATATATAAGTAATGTAAACGATGAAGTTCAACTTGGCGCAGAATATTAAGATTTAGAAGAGAATTTTATAATGAAGGCAGAAATATATGAAATGACCCAAGCAATCAGGAAGTCTTTAGACTTGCTGAGGAGGTCTCTTTGACTACGATAACGCAATATTACGTCTTGATGAACTGGAGGCTCTGACTTCTGATAGCGGTTTGTGGAATGATCCGCAATCAGCACGTAAGTTAATGTCTGAAAAAACAAATTTAGAATTTAAAATTAATAATTTCCGACAAATGGAAAGCAGTCTTAATGATTTGGTAGATTTATCCGAATTAGCTGAAGAAGAAGCTGATAATGATATTATTAATGACATTGAACAACAACTTACATCTTTGCAATCAGATGTCAAACACGGCGAACTTGAAGCATTGTTATCCGGAGAAGTTGACGCTAATGATGCTTATTTGGAAGTCCATGCCGGAAGCGGCGGAACAGAAGCTCAAGATTGGGCAGAGATGCTGCTTAGAATGTATAGCCGTTGGGCTGAAGCTCATAAATACAAAATAGAATATATTGAAGAAACAGAAGGCGAAGTTGCCGGAATAAAGTCAGTTACGATAAAAATTTCCGGACACAATGCCTATGGATGGCTAAAATCCGAAAGCGGAGTTCACCGTTTGGTGCGTATATCCCCGTTTGATAGCAATTCTCGTCGTCATACCAGTTTTGCTTCAATAGGGGTATATCCGGTAATAGATGATGAAATAGAGATTAACATTAATGAAGCTGATTGCCGAGTTGACACATACCGAGCTTCTGGTGCCGGAGGTCAACATATTAATAAAACCGATTCAGCTGTGCGTATAACTCATATTCCGACCGGAATTGTCGTGCAATGTCAAAATCAGCGTTCACAATTTCAAAACAGAGATGCTGCCTGGAAAATGTTAAAGGCAAGGCTTTATGAGATTGAGCTGAAAAAAAGAGAAGATGCCGCAGAAGCAGAACGTGATGCACTTAGCGATATCGGTTGGGGACACCAAATCCGTTCTTATGTTCTGCAACCCTATAAGATGGTTAAAGATTTACGTACAAATGTTGAAACTTCAGATTGTAAAGCGGTTTTGGATGGTGAAATAGATTTATTTTTAGCCGCAGCCTTAGCTGATAAAATCGGGGGTAAAACAAATGCTTAAAAAAATATTTTATGCAATATTTTTAATAGCTGCTATGTGTTACTGCATCTTTTGTGCTTTGGTTTATTTTTATCCGCAAATGTTTTTCTATAATCCTTCATCAGCAAAAGCCCGTATAGAAGTTGCGCATTCTAATTTTTATCCGGCACAAAAAGTAGAATATAAAGCAAAAGATGGTACGGATTTATACGCATGGCATACGCCTCCCAAAGATAATCTACCGATTATAGTATTTATGCACGGCAATTCATATAATATTGAAAAGTTTTATCATAAGTTGGTTCCTTTAGTTGAGACAGGTTATGGTACTCTATTGCCTGAATATCGTGGTTTTGGAGATATAAAAGGTAAAATTTCTCAAGCTAATTTAGAGCAAGATTCCATAGCCGCCATTAAGTGGTTATATTCTCAAGGCTATAAAAATCATCAAATTATTATTTATGGAATGTCTTTAGGCTCATATACCGCCACCTATACAACATACACTTTAGGGCAAGCTGAAAGTTTTAAGGCACTGATATTGGAAGTTCCGTTTGACAGTATGTATGAAGATGTTAAGCAGATTGTAAATTATCCGCTTCCTCTTAACTTGATAATGCGCGATAAATTTAACAATATTGAGTTTATCAAAAAGTTGCACTTACCGCTTTTGATTATGGCCGCAGCTGATGATACCTTAGTTCCCGTGCAACGGGCAGAAGCATTATATTCTGCAGCCAATAAACCCAAAAAAATGCTCGTTTATTTAGGCGCTGAACATGGCGAACTTTATAATTTTCGTAATTATAATGACATTATAAAATGGTTAAAAGATAATGAAAAAGCTGGATTATAAAACATACTGTCTGCGCAGATTGTTTGATTATATCGGTGTGATATTTTTAATCATGCTACTGATGTTTATATGGCAATTATATCGCGGAGAAATATCAATTCCGTTTCTTAAACCATATATAATTAAAGCTCTTAATCATGATGATAATGAATATCAGGTAAGCTTGGATTCTGTCAATTTGGAGCTGGTTCGTTCTATTAAACCGCTTAGAATCATTGCTAATAATGTATCTTATCGCAAAGCTGACGGTTCAATAAATATCGTTGCTCCCAAGACATCGGTGTCTTTTAGTATCAAAGCCCTATTGCATGGTATTGTGGCCCCGAGTTCTATTGATGTATATAATCCCAAAGTTTATATTTTTAATTCGTATGGTGTCAACAAAGAGCAACCCAAAGAAATTAATCGCAAAAAAATTGAATATTATTTTACGGGCGTGGAAGAGTTTTTAGAGCGCTTTAATTCTGCTGATAATACTTATCCGGAAAGCTTCATAAATGATATCAATATTGTTGATGCTGAGGTTGAATTACATGAAGTTGACTTAGGGAAAAAATGGGCATTTTCTAATGTTAATTATCGGTTTGCCAGAGGGATTAATAAACTTGAAACAGAGGTAAACGCTTCGCTGAATATTAATAATTCCTATTCCGGATTAGGACTTTCCGCCACATACAAAAACAGAGATAAAGATCTGATTCTGGAATTCTATTTTGCCGACCTTGTTCCTGCCCATCTGTTGGCGCTTCTTACTTCCGGAGATTGGCAAGACAGTTATAAGGTTGACCTTCCTATTAATGGCAGTATTACTGCTCGTGTTAATTTGCCGGCAGTATTGGAAAACAGAACAGACTTAATGGGAAATATAGATAAAGTTATTAACAAAATAGATTTTTCAATGGAAGGCGGACAAGGGCATATAGCATTTTCTGATAATGTAGAAGAAAACTTTAATATCGGAGAATTGAACTTAAAAGGAGAACTGACCGGAGGATTGGACTTGCTAAAAATATCCGGTGCCAATTTTGAACTGGACGGTCAAAAAGCTAAGTTGGGAGTTGAAATTGCAGGGGTAAAAAAATATTTGCTGAATGGAGTTAAAGATTATTTAGATATATCATTAACCACTTCGGTAAAGAAGCTTCCAACTAATGATTTATTCCGTTATTGGCCTCGTCATATTGCTCCGGACGCTTGGAAATGGTGTGCTGACAGTCTGTCTGAAGGAGATATTGAAAATGCTCAATTTGTTTTTAAATTCGGATATGATAAAAAACATCAAAATCTAATATTTAAAAATCTCGGCGGAACAGCACAAGCTTCGGGTGTTTCTTTAGATTACCTGCAAGGAATGCCTAAAGTAACCAATATATACGGAACTATAGATTTTTATAATGATAAATTAAAAATGTATTTTGATAAAGGTGTATCGGAAGACGTTATATTGGAGAGCGGCGAGATAGAATTATATGATCTGGATAAAGAAAATAATTTTGCTCGTATAAAATTACAAGGTGTTGGCAGTATTGCCGATATTTTGCGCTTAATAGATAATCCGCCGCTTCAATATACATCAGAAATGGGAATAGATCCGGCTATCATTAAAGGTAGTGCATCTACAGATTTGGAATTAGAATTTGAGCTTAAAAAGAATTTAACTCCATCAGAGGTAAAAGTTAATGTTTCTGCAACCTTAAATGATGTTGTAATCAACAATGTTATTCAAAATAAAGATATAGAAGCAAAAAATCTTAAGCTTCAAGTTGACAACAACGGAATGACTATCAGTGGTGTTGCAAATTACAATAATCTTCCCGTAACATTACTTTGGACTGAAAATTTCAGCACTAAGGACTACTTAAGCCGATACCAATTAAGCTTCAATTTTGACAGCAATTTTCGCCAAAAATTAAATCTTGATTATAGCATCTTGGGAGCAGACTACATTTTTGGTTCAATACCGGCTCAAGCCACCATAACCAGATATCCAGACAATAAAATTATCGCCGATATTAATGGTGACTTGCAAAAAACGGCAATAGACTATTCATTTTTAGGTTTCAAAAAGAAATCAGGCGAAGAAGGCGTTGTGAGCGCACGTTTAGATATCTCCGACGGAAAGCTATTAAATGTTTCACGGTTTTCTTTATCAAAGCCTGGTTTTTCATTAGACGGTAATATTGATTTTACTTCCGATACTAAAATTAAAAGCATTAATATCAATAACATCAAAGGACCTCAAACTTCTGCAAAAGCACAAATAGATTTTGCGTATAGTCCGCAGAAAAAAATCAAAATTAATGTTTCCGGAAATAGTTATAATTTATCTGATTTTTTTGATAAAGATGAAGATGAAATTGAGAAATCTAAAGAAAACCGCACAAATAAAAAACGATTGGCGGCAGTTGGCAAATTATCGGAAGAAGATGCTTCAAGCCAATGGGAGAAATCTCCGGATACCGATATCAATATTGCCGTAAATCGTTTATGGACCAATGATGATATTGCAATCAGAAATTTTGCCGGTTCTGCAAAAATATTGAACGGCATAGGAATCCATGAAATGCAGCTTATCGGAGATTTCGGTACTTCCGGTAACAATAAAAAACCTTCATATTTAAAATTGTCTTATACTCCCCGCCCGCATAAAGAATATCTTTTAAGTATAGAAAGTAATAATGCCGGTGCAACATTAAAATTTTTACGATTTTATGATGATATGAAAGGCGGTACATTGAGTATCAATGCCAAAAGGGATGCTGATAAAAATTTTGTAGGGCATGCAAAGATGCGAGATTTTAATATTTATAATACTCCGGTTTTTGCAAAGCTTTTGACCGTGGCATCTTTTTCCGGTATGGTTAATTTACTCACCGGAGAAGGCATGGCTTTTTCACATTTTGATGCACCGTTTGAGTACAAAAACTCTCAACTTAAGATTAATGACGGCAAGGCTTTCGGTAATGTTATCGGAATCAGCGGCAAAGGCACGTATTCTCTTGATTTTCAGGAATTTGACATAACGGGCTTGATTGCTCCTGCTTACGGATTAAATACATTTATAGGAAGCATTCCTGTTGTCGGTAAACTTTTGAGTGGTAAAGACGGTACGGTATTTGCCGCTAATTACAGTATTAGCGGAAATATTGATGAGCCGGAAATAAACATAAATCCGCTTTCTGCTCTTAGTCCAAATTCGTTGAAAGAACTTTTTTCTTCAATATTCGGAAACAATTAATCATGAAGCACAAAAAGCTTAAAATAGGAATTGATTATCACGGAGTAATAGACCATAATCCTAATTATTTTGCCGATTTTTGCCGTGAAGCAATTAAACGCGGACACCAAATACACATCATTACCGGCGGTCCCAAAACAAAAGTTGCTCAGCAACTGCAGGCAGATAATATTTTGTATAATCATATATTTGCGATAGTTGATTTTTATATTCCTAAAAATGCTGTTTCGGAATTTAGCGAAGGACATTGTCGTATTGATGATGATCTATGGAATCGCGCTAAAGGAATTTATTGTTCTGAGCAAGGTATAGATATTCATATTGATGATAGCACCGAATATAACAAATATTTTAGCACGCCATATTGTTTGTATAATAATTTGGAGCATTATTGCACCATAAATAACAAACAAATCAGCTTTACTTATCCTGTTTCTCAGGCTTTAGATACAATAGAAAAAAAATTTATTTGATTATCAAACCCATAACTTTACTTTTTATTTAGATATTTTTTATATTAGACAATATGTGCGATTACAAACAGGTGCAAAATGATTCGTGAAGAAATTGTTCATATTAACGGAATACCTAAGAAATTGGTTGTTTTTCTGCATGGTTATTTTGATGATGCGGATGCCATAGATAATCGTTTATGTGATTTTGCAAAACATCTTCCTGATTGTGCTATTCATATTCCGCAAGCTCCGTTTATATGCGAAGTTGATGAGCACTTCCGACAATGGTATTCTATGTATCGTTTTGATCCTGAATATAAGCGAAAAACCGCTCCCGATATGGATAAATTTGTAAGTTATTACAATAAGATGTCCTTAGGTCTGGCTGAAACGTTCAATTATTTACATCCATATTTGGAACAAACATTATCTGAATACAGTTTAGGTTATGAAGATTTATTTTTATGTGGCTTTTCTCAAGGCGCAATGTCTGCAATATATACCGCTCTGATGTTACCTCAAAAAATTGGGGGGTTAGTAAGTTTGAGCGGTATTATTGCCGGTTATGAATATTTACAAAAAAATGCTCAAAGTTGTCCGGATACATTATTATTACACGGTACTGATGACAAATTACTCCGTTCAGAATCTTTAGCTTTTACAGCCAATAAACTAAGAAAAATAGGCTGCAAAGTAACATCTCATAATATTAAAGGGGGTGGACATCAGGTATCTCCGCAATCGGTTTCGTATGTGGTAAAGTTTATTCACAATCAAATTAAATAAACGGAACAGCACCTATAAATCCGCCGTCTTTAATCAGTTTATTCTTGTCCCTTGGAACATTTAGAGCCGATTCGTTGCCGATATTTTTTTCAAAAAATTCTCCGTAATTTCCAACCTTCTCAAGAGCAACCTTAACCCAGTCCGTTCTCAACCCAAACTCATTCCACAAATTTGTTTCTACTCCGAGCAAATTTTTTAATGATCTGTTTCTGATACCGATAAATGTATCAATATTTTTTGAGTTAATACCATATTGTTCAGCAAGTTTTAAGGCATTAATAACCCATTTCCCGATAATTCTTAAATTAGGGTTGTCTTTACTGCAATAAGCATATACGGGTCTGGAGGCAATTACTTCCGGCAAAATGGTTATATCATTATTTTTTGATACCAAAGATTTTACGGCTTGGTTTAAGAAAAACTCCGTTCCGGTAATCAGCTGGCACCGTTCTAAATAAAAAGCTTTTCTTGCTTCATCTTCATTAGGAAAGGTAATAATTTTAAATTTCATAACATAACGTTGATTATATTCTGCTAAATTTTCTTCTTCCAATGTGTCGGCAACCACACAAACTTTAGATTCCTTAAATCCGTCCATAGATTCAAAATCAGTTTTATGCCGAGATGCAAATAATTGCCTATCAATATACAAAAGATCCATCGCCATCATAGGAAATGATATTTCTTGTTTGGCTGATATTGCCGAATTTCCGAGCATTATATCAATTTTACCGTCATCAAGTGCCTTAGGAGCATCTTTTGCTGTTATATTTATCATATCAAAAGAATTTTCGTTACCGACCATGGCAATAGCAAATATTCGGCAAATATCGGCATCAGGACCGCGCCATTCATTAGCCTCATCTTTATAAACCAAAAAAGAATTAGAAGTATCAGTGCCGCAAGCCACATATCCTCTTGAAGCAATTGTTTGCAAACCGTTCAAATGAGTTTTTGCTTGCAAAGATGTTGACAACAATAACAAGCTCAAAAATAACAGCTTAAGTTTCATTTTATTAACCATTAGATGTTAAACTTAAAAATCAGATAAATTATAGGATAAAATTTTATGAAAAGTAATCTTTTTTTACAAGTTATCATTGCTATTTTAATGCTTTGCGATTTTTCTGTCGTCAGGGCAGAAACTCTTAATACGGATAAAGCCTTAGAATGGGCAGAAGATAAAGGTAGGCTGTTGCTTAATACCTTTCAGGAGCAAGATACAGAGCTTCGCAACCGAAAGCTTGATGACTTGTTTGAAGAATATGTGGATGTACCGTATGTTGCCAAATTTGTAGTCGGGCGCTATTGGAAGGAGATGGACGAACCGCAACGTCAGGAATATTTGGATATTTTTAAGCGTTATGTTAAAGCCGTATATAAGACATTTCCGTTAGGATTCTTATCTCGTATAAGTTATGAAGTAACCGGAGCCGTTCCGGATAAAAATTTTGTCGTTGTTAATGCGCTTATCCGCATAAATGCAGAAGAAAATGCGCCTATTCAAGAATTTTTGGTTGCATTTCGCCTGCGTAAAAACAACGGTAAGATAAAACTTGTAGATGTAAAAGTTGCAGAAAGCAGTCTTTTATTATCTTATCGGGGCAAATTTTATGAAATGATATCTTCTTTAGACGGCGAAATATCTTGGTTTTTAGAAGATTTAACCGCTATGAGTATTTCTGCAGAAAAAATAAATCAGAGAAATCTCCGAGAAATATAAAAATATTCTTGAAATTATGTGCTAATCCTTATATTATTCGCAGTTAGTTTATAATATACGATAGGTTAGAATTTCTTATGACAAATATCAAAGTTCGTTTTGCCCCCAGTCCGACAGGTTATATGCATATTGGCAATACCCGTACGGCAGTTTTTAATTGGCTGTTAGCTCGTAAATTGGGCGGAAAGTTTATGCTTCGTATAGATGATACGGATGTTGCTCGTTCTAAAAAAGAATATGAAGATGCTCTGCGAGATGTACTTCAGTGGTTGGGTCTGACTTGGGATGAAGAAGCTCGTCAATCCGCCCGACTTGACAGATATAATCAAGTGGTTGCGGAGCTTAAATCTCAAGGTAGGGTATATGCTTGTTATGAAACCGCCGAAGAGCTTGAAGTTATGCGTAAACGTCTGATGAGCAGAGGCTTGCCTCCGATTTATGACCGTGGTGCCTTAAAACTTACATCTGAACAAATAGCCGCTTATGAGGCAGAAGGACGCCGTCCGCACTACCGCTTCAAACTAAATGAAGGTCATATTGAGTGGAATGATATGGTCAGAGGGAAATGTCATTATGATGCCTCTAATCTGGCAGATCCGGTTATTATTCGTGAAGATGGTTCTTATTTATATCATCTTCCCTCGGTTATTGATGATGCAGATTTTGGAATTACTCATATCATTCGTGGAGAAGATCACGTTACCAATACTGCGCTTCAAGTACAAATGTTTGAAGCTATTGGCGGTAAAGTTCCTGAATTTGCTCACTTGCCGTTGCTTACCGGTGTTGAGGGAAAATTATCTAAACGCCTTGGTTCTTTGGGGGTTAGAGAGCTTAGAGAAGAAGGGGTTGAAGCTATGGCTATCAGTTCATTCTTAGCCAAACTCGGAACTTCGGAATCCATAGAGCCTTTTTATGATTTGGATTCTTTGGCTTCTACATTAGATTTAAGCAAACTCGGACGTTCTCAACCTAAATTTGATGTTGAAGAATTAAAGTTATTTAACACTCATTTTGTTCGTAATCTTCCGTTTGCTAAAGTTCAAGAGCGCATAAATGTTAATGAAGATTTTTGGAATAGTGTTCGCGGTAACTTAGAGAGAGTATCCGATGTTGCTGTTTGGGAACAAATTTGTTTGCAAAATATTAATCCAATAATTGAAGATAAAGAATTAACCGATTGTGCCGCCGGTGTTTTGCCTCCGGAGCCTTGGGATGCCGATACTTATTCAAAATGGATTGCCGAAGTTAAAACAGTCAGCGGCAAAACCGGCAAAAATTTATTTCACCCTTTGCGTATGGCACTGACTGCAGAAGCTCAAGGACCGGAATTAAAGGTTTTGTTACCTCTAATGGGCAGGGAGAGAGCTTATAAACGTTTAATGGGTATTACCGCCTGATTTAAGGATAATGCAATGACTACGATTTCGCTTTATAATACTTTGCATCGCCGCAAAGAAGAGTTTAAACCGATAACTGCAGATAATGTCAGAATGTATGTTTGCGGTCCTACAGTGTATGATAGAGCGCATTTAGGCAATGCTAAAACTCCGGTAGTTTTTGATGTTTTGTATCGTTTACTTCAGTACGTTTATGGTAAAGGTAATGTTACTTATGTATCCAATATTACCGATGTGGATGATAAGATACTCAACAAACACAAAGCAACCGGAAAATCTATCCGAGAAATTACGGCTGAAACTTATCAATGGTATGTAGATGATATGGCAAAATTAAATATTTTGCCTCCCAATCATCGTCCGCGTGCAACCGAATATATTGCAGAAATGATAGAATTGGTTAAATTGCTTTTGCAAAACGGTCATGCTTATGAGGCGGAAGGTCATGTGCTGTTTGATGTTGATTCAATGCCGTCTTACGGATATTTATCCGGTCGCTCAATGAAAGAGATGTTGGCCGGAGCCAGAATAGAAGTTGCTGATTATAAGAAAAACCCTGCGGACTTTATTTTATGGAAGCCGTCTTCTGCAGACCAACCCGGATGGGATAGTCCATGGGGCTACGGTCGCCCCGGGTGGCATTTGGAATGTTCGGCAATGAGTTCCAAATTATTGGGCAACAGTTTTGATATTCATGGTGGCGGTTCTGATTTAATCTTTCCGCATCATGAAAATGAATGTGCGCAATCTATGTGCGCACATCCGCAAGATACTTTTGCGAATTATTGGGTACATGGCGGAATGCTGATGGTAGATGGTGTTAAAATGAGCAAATCATTAGGCAATTTTTATACCATAGACCAAGTGCTTGATAAAGCTCCGGCAGAAGCATTACGCTTATTGTTTTTAACAACCCACTATCATCAACCGTTTAATTTTACGTTTGACGGACTGGCGCAAGCCAAAGCCACTTTAGATAAATTTTATAATGCTTTGTTGCGGGTTGATAATATTCCGATAGTTAATGTTGAACCTGATAAAAGAGTAGTAGCGGCTTTAGCGGATGATCTTAATACACCGCTTGCGCTTACATATTTGCACGAACTTGCTAATAATTTAAATAAAGCTGAAACAGAAGTTACTCAGCAAGAGGCTAAAAGTATTTTTCTTGCTTCTGCCGCTTTATTGGGATTGTTATGGCAAAATCCGCAAATTTGGTTTAAAGGCGATGATGATTCTGCCGATATTGAGGCAAAAATTGCTGAACGCACTGCAGCTAAAAAGAATAAAGACTATGCCTTGGCAGATAAGATTCGTAATGAGCTGAAAGAGCAGGGTATAATTTTAGAAGACGGACCTCAAGGCACTAGCTGGAAAAGAATATAAAGTCTTCGTCCACCACTCTCAATAAAGATTTGACACCTCATTTTTATTATGCTATTCTGTAATTAAACAATTACAAGGATAGGATAATGTTCAAGCTTGGAGTAATATTATTAGCTTTGCTGGTGCAGATAAATTCTGCATTAGCCAAAGTTTGGTTATTACCGGATTATCAGCGTAAACAGATTTATTCGCACCGTATTAATGGCGAAGATAAAGAACGTCCCAACAATGGGGGCGATGATTTCTCGTGTTCTAATTATGCCGGAATGTTGGACTTATCCGCAATCGGCGAAGATATTGTTTGTACCGATTACTATTATGGTCCTAAGACCTGTTGTTCCAACTGG
>JAFTII010000005.1 GCA_017457005.1 Alphaproteobacteria bacterium
GTCCACTATAAAGAATGCATTGATGCTTGCGAGACCGTAGAGGGAGTAACTAATTGTCCTTACGGCTGTAAGACTACTTATGCCGCTGAAGGTTGTTCAACAGAATGTAAGAAATGTTATACTGATAACTGCCATAATCGTACCAGTGTCGGGTCATGCAGTTACGGCTGTGAGAGCTATTTTTCAGATTGCTCGTCCAAATGTCAAAAATGTTATGCGGATAATTGCCGTAATCGTACCGATAATGCAACCAATTGGGGTTGCGATAGCTATTGGCAGGACTGTGCAAGTAAGTGTGAAGTCGGAAAGACCTGTGTACCAACCGACTGTTCGGCTTATACACTGACTTCTTGTCCTGCCAATGCCACTTGTGCTACTTGCACCGTCGGCTGTGGTAATACTACTAAGAAGTATAAAATATCTAAGTGTAATACAGGTTATACCCTTAGCGGTAGTAGCTGTGTGGCAAATGCGTGTGCCGGATATTATGAATGTGGAGGAAGTTGGCAATATTGTACCGGTTCTAAATGTCCGACAGATTCAACAAAATGTTCTAAATATTGTGTAGATGATTATTTTCCGAATCAGTGCAGCAGTTCAAGCTATTGTAATGGCGTTTACAGAAGCGGATATTGCTCCGGAAGTTGTGATGAACCAGATGAAAGTTGTGATACAAGCACCTATCCATATACTTCCTCTAACTGCAGTGGCACATTAGGAGGTACTACTTGTAGCGATAGTTCTGGCACACACTATAAAACTTGTACAACAACATCAACCTGTACCTCAAGTAGTTATCCTTATACATCATCTAACTGTAGCGGTAGCTTAGGAGGTGGATCTTGTAAAACCAGTTCCGGTACTACACGTTATAAAACTTGCACAATAGCAGCAGTAGATCCTTGCGATAGCTACACTAATAAAAGTTGCTCATACGGTTGCAAAACTTATTATTCAGATTGTTCAAGTAAATGCAAGACTTGTTATTCAGATAATTGTCATAATCGTACCGATAATAGCACAGCGTTGGGATGTACTACTTATTGGTCTGACTGTTCAAGTAAATGTAAAGTAGGAAAAGATTGTACCCCTATAGATTGTTCAGCTTATACGTTAAGTTCTTGTCCAAGTAATGGTACCTGCACAAATTGTACTGCTGGTTGTGGCGATAGTACAAAAAAATATAAATTAAGTTCTTGCAATAGTGGTTATGAACTCAATGCCGCAGGAACCGCTTGTGTAAATCCTTGTAGTGCATTAACAGCAAAAAGTTGTTCAGTTTGCAAAACTTATAATTCAACATGTAAAGTTTGTACAGCATGCTGTGATACAAGCATTTATAAATATACCATAACTTATGCTGCTGCCAATGACTGTACCTTAAGCGGTAGTTATTGCAAAGATGCAAAGACTACTATAAAATATTATACTGAGTGTTCAGGTTCATCATACTCTGATGTTTATTAATAACCAGATATATACAAATTGAATTTGTACTAATATTGATGAATATCAATACAACATGTCCGTAATTATAAATTGGGATTAGTGAATTTTGTGAAGTAGTTTAGAAGCGGAACTATTGCTGATACGGATTTTGAAAACAATTTTATCATTCTCTAAACGAGAAGATATAACATCAGAATTAGAATGAATCCAAGATATGGTTTTGCCATCGGTTGCCGAAACGGAAAATTGCATAACTTTGTAATCAGCAGCTAACCTTTCATCAAGTATATTTAAAAAATTATTTATCCCTTCTCCGCTTAGAGCAGAAACAGCTACATTGTGATTATGAGAAATATTTTCTTTTTGTTCAGATGACAGCAAATCTACTTTGTTAAGCAGTTCAATATATCTTTTGTCGGAGGTTATATTTTCCAGTTCTAAACTTTCCAGAACTTTTATAACATCGTGGCACTGTTCTTTAGTATCAGGATTTGATATATCTCTCACATGGACGATAATATCTGCCTCCAAAACCTCTTCTAAGGTTGCACGAAATGCCATCACCAGCTCATGTGGCAAATCTGAAATAAATCCTACCGTATCAGATAAAATAACTATTCTTCCGGATGGCAAACGTAATTTGCGCATGGTTGTATCAAGAGTTGCAAAAAGCATGTCTTTGGCTAAGACATCGCCTGTGGTCAAATAATTAAATAATGATGATTTACCGGCGTTGGTATAACCGACTAATGCAATTACCGGATAAGGGACTCTCTGACGTGATGTTCGCTGTATTTTGCGAGTTTGACGTACTTTTTCCAAATCTTTTTTTATACGCAGTATCTTATCATCAATAATACGCCTATCCAACTCTATTTGGGTTTCTCCGGGACCACCTAAAAATCCGGCTCCGCCTCGCTGGCGTTCAAGGTGAGTCCAGCTCCTTACCAAGCGACTACGTTGATAACTCAAATGAGCCAGCTCCACCTGCAGTTTTCCTTCATTGGTTTGAGCGCGTTCTCCAAAAATCTCTAAGATTAATGCAGTTCTGTCAATAACTTTGATTTGTAAAAATTTTTCTAAATTACGTTGTTGTATCGGAGTAAGAGAAGAATCCACAATAAGCAAAGAAATTTCTTTGTCTTTGATTATCGGTAAAATGCGTTCCAACACCCCTTGCCCCAACAGAGTTGACGGTTTAATCGTGCGCAGACGAACAATCTCCTGATATACAACATCTAAATTGATTGCCAGCGCTAAACCTACAGCCTCTTTCAAGCGAGATTCCGATGAAATATTAAGATACTTATCTGTAATTTCAGGAAAAATTACAGCGGCTTTTATCGGCGTGGGAGAATTGAACTCAAATGTCGGCAAATTAGTTTTCTGCTTTTAGGTCAATTGCTTCTGACGGCATAATAGTAGATATTGCATGTTTGTATATTAATTGAGTATGACCATCACGGCGCAGCAATAATGCAGCATCATCAAACCAAGTAACTATTCCTTGCAACTTAACACCGTTTACCAAGAAAACCGTAACTGATATTTCATTATCGCGGATGTTACCTAAAAAATCTTGTTGAACATTTTCTGACATATAATTATTCCTTTTTGTTGTTATTGCTGTCGGATGTAGTTTAACTACATTTTTCTTATTAGTAAAGTGATTTTAAGAGAAAATATTTTCTGCCTGTCTTATTACCTGAGAATCAACATATAGTAAAATTCTGTCTCCAGATGTCAGACTAATGGTCGGGTCAGGATAAATTATTTCAGAATTACGATATATTATAAAAATTCTACTTAATTTGGGAAGATTCAGTTCGCCGATTTTTTTGCCCACATATTTATCTTCTTCGGCAACTTTCAGTTCCCAAATTTCACCGTTACCGCGGCTTATTGCATAGGCTTCTTCTAAATTTGTACGACGCAATTCTTTTAATAATTTTGACATGGTTACCGAACGCCTATCTATTAAAATGCTATCTCCAATATCCAAAATCAGATTATTGTATGAGGGACTGTTTACTAATGATATGGTGGAAGATACACCTCTTTTGGCAGCAAGCAATGAAGACAACAGGTTGTCTTTATCATTATCAGTTACAGCAATAGCGGCATCGGCATGAGAAATATCAGCCTCGTCTAAAATTATATCACTCAGCATCTCGCCTTGAATTACAATGGTTGAAGTCAGATCTTTAACTAAATTACGTGCAGTATCTAAATCTTCTTCAATAACTCGTGTGCTGATAATACTGTCATCTTGCTCTAATTGTCGGCATATATATTTGGCAACAGGATTACCCCCAAATAAAATAATTCTCTCATTGCCGGGTTTTTCAGCGCAAAAGGCAGAAATAGTATTAAAGATAAAATCTTTTTTTACAAAAATATTTACCTCATCTCCGGCATAAAGATTATCATATCCATCAGGGATAAAATACCTGTTTTCTCTAAAAATAGTTATTACTGACATATTGATATTATTTTGTTTAGAAACTTGAGATAAGGGAATCTCTGCCAAGGGGCAGTCATGAGAAATCTTAAGGCTTAAAATATATCCCTCCCCGCCCAATACGGGTAAGATACCCGAGCAACCCGGATATTTGAGAACTTGCAAAATGTTTTCTGCAACTTCCAAATCCGGAGATATAATCAAATCTATGGGTAAGTGATTATCGTTATACATGGCTCCCCAAATAGGATCTAAAAATACGGAACTGCCAATACGTGCAATCTTACGAGGAATATTAAATAAGCTATAGCCTATTTGACAAATTATCATGTTGGTTTCATCAGAATCCGTTACTGCCAACAATAAATCAGCTTCTTTTGCTCCGGCACGCTCCAGAATATCCGGATGAGAGGCTTCGCCTAAAACCGGAAGAATATCATACTCTTTGGAAACTTCATCTAAATGGCGCTGATTGTGATCAATAACTGCTATGTCATTGTTACCTTTGGCAAGGTAACTTACTATGCTTTGTCCGATGCTTCCGGCACCACAAACTATAATCTTCATTAATTACTCTCCCTCTGAAATATATGTATCAAAGTAATTATCTATCTCTTGATATGCTTGTGCTAAATTATCTATCCTAACATAAGTTTCTCTAAATTTACGAGCATCACGCATATTCTTACAATACCAACACACATATTTACGAGATAAACCCAGTGCTAATTTTTCACCATAATACTCTACTAACCAATTAATATGGGTAAGTAAAGCAGATTTGACAACGGCAACCGGCTTGGATGTCGGCAAAATACCTTTTTCCAAATAATTATGAATGTCACTTATAAGCCATGGTTGCCCTAATGCGGCCCGACCGACCATAACCCCGTCAACTCCGGTATATTCTATCATTTCTCTTGCTTTTTGCGGAGAATTAATATCTCCGTTTCCGATAACCGGTATATTTAAACATGATTTAATCTCACCAATAATATCCCAATCAGCCGTTCCGGAATAAAACTCTGAACGAGTACGTCCATGCACAGTTACATACGAAGCTCCACTTTCTTCACACATTTTGGCAAACTCAAGCGCATTGATATTATTATAATCCCATCCTTTTCTGAACTTTACGCTCACCGGTA
Source organism: Alphaproteobacteria bacterium (assembly GCA_017457005.1). Classification (GTDB taxonomy): domain Bacteria; phylum Pseudomonadota; class Alphaproteobacteria; order RF32; family CAG-239; genus CAZU01. The sequence continues at coordinate 5,059 of JAFTII010000005.1, forward strand.
AAGAAGTGGCTTGTACAACCGTTGATATTATTTTTGAGGCCAGACATATATCGGTCATTAAATATGAGCCTGATTTGTTGGCTATGATTTTTTTTACGGGGCAACCCATGTTTAGATCTAATGAATATGCGCCAAGCTCCTCCGCAAGTTTGGCAGAATCTGCAAATAAATCTAAATCACTGCCAACTAATTGTACCACAACCGGATAATCCTCATCTCTGACATCGGCAATACGGTAGGTTTTGGCATTTTTACGTGATAAAGCATTTATAGCAACCATTTCAGAAACAATATTGCCACAACCAAAAGAAGCCGTGAGTTTTCGTAAAGGCTTGTCGGTAATGCCGGCCATAGGAGCTAAAAATACTTTACTGTTAAAGTCTAATATTTGCATTTATACCTTAAAATCAAATTCTTTGTTATTGGGAAATATATAATCTATCAAAACCGTCGGTTCTTTTATGACATTAGATGCTTGTGTATATGAAGAACTGGCATACTGAGAAGTATTTAAAACATTAGCCGAATGATTGTGCAAAGACCAATTAACCTCAACAGATAAGAGTTTATAGTGCTGTCCTTCAACTCTATAATTATTGTAATAAAATGAATTTTCAGAACTTTGAGAAAAATCATAATCAGCATTCTGTTGCGATGAGCGTTGGGTTATCTTGTCAACAGAACGATTAATCTGTTGGTGCAAATTTTGAATATGATTGCGAAGATGAAAACTGCTCATCGCTTACGGTTACTCCAATTTATCCATAATTTTTGCTAAAACATAATAGAGTTTACCTATATCTGCTCCGGTAATTACAGATAATAAAAGTCCGGAATGCTCATGAGTTTTAGCAGAATTTATCAGAAGTTCAAATTCTGATAAATAAGCATTAATTTGATTACGAAAATCTGTGTTTTCGGCAAATGCCTTGCGAACTACGGCAACTTGAGTTTTGGTTATATTTTTGGATAAATAACGAACAAAAACTCCGGTATCACCATTATAAAACTTCTTCCATAAATCGTCTTCTTCTTTAGGATTAAATACCCTGTTAATATCTACAGACAAACTTTCAAGTTTTTCAATAATGCTACCGGCTTGCTTTAAGAATCCTTCAATTTGTATTCCTTGATAAGCCGTAGTAAGATTGCTCAAAGTCGTATCTGCTTTGCGGGTATGTTCATTAAGTTCTTGAATTTGATTGCCGATAATGTCATTAAAACGTAAGGCATCTTTAACAATGCTATCTCCGCTCAAGCTAAAGTCTTTACTGGCTTCAAGCAGTGTCCCCATTGCTTTGTTTACTTTAGAAATAGTATCATCCGTGGTTGCTACCAATGCTGTAGATTGCTTTAAGAATACATCTCCGGAATTCAAAATATCATTAGACATACGCTCTGCATTTGCTGCAATTTCTGCAACAGAAGCACGAAGCTTATCTCCTGAATTTAACATGTGAGTTGCGCTTATCTTGGCAGCTTCTTCCATCTGGAGTCCCAAATTCTTCAAATCTTTTCCTAAGCCTTTAACTTTATCGTATGCCTGATTTGCACGATCTGATAACTGGTTTGAAGTATCTGATAGCACGGTATTAAAACATTCTACCAATTTTTTGGTATCATCGGAAATTTGAACCATCTTATCTCTTTGGGCAGAGATGAGGTTGTTAATTTCTATAACGCCGGTACTGGTCTCAGCAGTAACGGTATTAAAGCCGGCAATATATTTTTCGTATTCGCCAAATACGCTTCCAATCTTATCAACCGAATGTTTGACTGCAACATCCAAATCTTCACTATGTTGCGACAAAGCCAGATTTACCTGATCCAAACTCTTCATAGATGTCTTTGAAGTTTTGTTTATATCTTCTCCGGCCTTAATTAAACGATCTCCTAAAACATCAAATTCATAAGCCAACTTCGTTGTTGTATCAAAAATATTATCGGTATTATTTTTGAAATTATCATTTATTTCTTTGACTTTTTGAGAAACGTTGGTAACGGTATCGGTGAGATATTTATATTGTTGCGATAAAGATGCTTCAGCCAAACGACTTTGAGTTGCTAAAGTATTGGCAACATCAGTAAGATTATTCGCCTGATTTTCCAGCATTCTGCTTATTTCTTGATGTTGGTTTCCGGTTTTGGCAAGGCTAAGATCTATGTTCTTGATATTTTCATCCAATAATTTGCCGATATTAGAAGTTGTTTGACTCAAATCATTTCCGATATTCTTAAGGTCTGAACACTTATTATTTAAGTCATCCATTGCAATTTTGCTGTTTTCGGTAATCTTTTTAGTGCCATTACTGAATTCGGATATATGCTGTTGTAATTTTGCAGATACATCCTCAATGTTATTGCAAAATTCATCAACCATTTGCTTAACCAACTCATTTTTGTTGCCAACCAGAGTTTCAACTTCAGCTAATCTTTCTATAGAGCGGTGACTACTGTTAACTACAGCTTCGGTGTGGCGAGAGGTATCTTCTTCTAACATTACCATACGAGAGAATACCTTATCGGCGCTTTGCTCAATTATATTTACTTGCTGTTTAAGAGCTTCACTCATCTTATCGGCATTATCAGATATTTTATCGCAGAAGTTATAAAATTCGTTTTCTTGCTGCTTGAACAAAATGTTGAGAGCAGCGGCTTTTTCATCAAATCCTTGAGCAAGATTAGACGTGTATTCTGCTGTGTTGCGTGATAATTCATGAAGTGATTTGCTTTGACTGATAAAGTAATCAGAAACTTTACGGAAACCGGATAGAGATTTAGAAGTACAATCATCAACATTTTTGGTTTGACGGGTTAAAATAGTGTCTATTTCAGAAACTTTATCTGAAGTTTGTTGAACAAGCAGCTCAATGTTTTGACTTTGGGTTGTCAACACGTTTTCAAATTGTGTTACCTTAGCCAAGGTTCGGTTGGCCGAAGTATCAAACATATTGGCTTGCTCAATTAAATTATCATTTATGGCTCGGCTCTTATTAATGACATCATTACAAGAAGCAAGCATTGCCGACAAATTGTTTTTAAGCTTTTCAACCGCAATTGAAGCATCATTTTGCAATTCGGAAGAGGCTGATGACAAGTCATCTATCTGCTGACGCAGTTCTGATTTTATTTCTTCAACTCTGGCGGCACTGGTAGTTATATTTTTATGCTGTTGAGCTAAAGATGCCTCACTGATTTGGGATTGTGCAACGACTACTGCAGTTGTTTCATTCAAGGTATTGGCATAACGATTCATATTATCTGCTGCCGTATTGATTGCCTGCAACGAGTTATCAGAGCTTTGAGATAAATTTGTTGTTGTTTTTGCAAATTCCGAATTAGCGATATTTAATCTGTCTATAACATCATTAATGGTTTCAGATAAATGTAAATGACGATTTTTGAGCATCTCAGTAACATCGGAGTTTTGCTCTTTAATATTGTTTCCTAAATTATTTAATGAAGTAATTTGATTTTCTATCGTAGCGATATATTCATTAAGTTCATTTGCTGATCTTCCGGTTTGTGATTGTAACATTGATACGCGATCTTCAAGATCTTTATCAACTTTTTGCATAGAACTTATTGCTTGATCGGAAATGTTAGTCAAATTACCTATCTGAATAGCAATACCTTCCTCCAAATTACGACCTCTAACCATAAGTTTGTCAATTTCTTGTGCTAAAGTATCACCATAAGAATACAATTTCTTGTTAATACCATCGGCTTCTTTATTCATTGTAGCTATTAAATCTACTATTTCATGGTTGTTCTTGCTTAATGCAATATCTATCTTCTTAACTTGGCGATCAAGCTCACCATCTAAAGAATTTATCCCTTTAGCGATATGATTATGTATTTCCGTGATATTTGCTTGAGCATGTTTGCTTAGTTCTTCTACTTTTCCACGCATAAGATGACCGCTATCAGATATTGCTTGTTCAAGCTTAACCGTTTGTTGTTCAAGCGTATCATTTAATTTTTCAATTTCTGATGATACTGTCTTTTTTAATGTGCCACAATTGTTAATAGCTTGTTCTGAAATTTGACTCAAATTTTCCGAATGACGAGATAACATTTCAGACATTTGTTGAAGGTTAGAGCCTGTTTGCTCATTAAACTTACGTAATGTTTCGTTAGCTTTAGAGATATTTACCTCTGAAGCATTGGAAACATTATTCAAGATTTCTGCCGATGTTTTAATTTCTTTAAGTTTGGGAAGAAGTTTTGAAAACAGACTATCTAAATTATTTTCAATATCTGTCGCTCCGGAAGTAAATTCACGATTTAAGCCCGAAAAAGTTTCAGCAGAATCTTTTGCTTTATTAACAATAACATCAAAATTTTGCGTAAGATATTTTACACCTTCGCTTAATTCAACAATAGTTTTTGAAGAATAAGTATCTAATGTTGCAACTAATTTGGAAAACTCATTGATATTACCGCGTATCTCATCTTTTATTTGTGCAGTTTTTTCTGTTGCCATTTTGCTTACTTGCTGCAGTTCTATAACTTGAGAACGAATGGCATCGGCCATGGCTTTAGCCGTTTGGGGAGCGCCATCTTCCGGATAAACAAGTTGATTCATATAAGCACGCAAAAACTTTGCTTCTTGTTTAAAGGAGGTTCCTCGGTCAATATAAGCCATAACAACCCAAATAATGGCAAGCGGTAAAGTAATACCGGCTAAAAATCCGCCAAATTCATCTGGCATCATTAAAAACAGATTATCCCAACCGAAAAACTGTGTTATATAAATGAGAACTATGGCAAACCACACAACACTGACACCAATCATCAGCTTGTGAAGATTATTGTTCAGCCAAGAGGGTTTATCCTCCAACTCAACCTGATGAGTGGCTTCACTCATAAATTGCGGAAGAGAGTTTGCCGAAACGGCACGGCGGTTTGCACCGGAATTATCTGACATTTTATTCCCCATTAAATCAATAATATTCCCCTGCCTATACTAAGGCAGTAGCATATTAAAACATTATTTTCAAATTGAAAACAATTTGCTGAGTTCTTATCTACTTATCCACAGGAGTAAATGAGGGACGTAACAATTTCAGTCTTCAGACTTTTTGCGCAACACATAATTCAGCTTTTGCAAAGCTTGTAAATTCATTTGTTCTTGGCTCAGATTGGCGGGAACAACAACACTTACTTCTGTTTTTGTGTCAGGCTCAATTGCAGTTACTTTTACATATACTCCTTGCCGTATATATTCAAAAAGAATCTCCGACATAAATTTAATCTTTCAAAAACTTATTACTTTTCGGAAAACCGAACGGAGCTAACTTTCCTACTTGAGCGCGGTGTCCTAACCAAGTCAAAAGCTCTGTTTCGGTCTTGGTTCCGCCGGCACGAGTATAAGTAAATCCATCGGCTTCGTTGAAAATTTGAATATCCGAAAGTCCGCCATCTTTGTATTTTTGCAATAAGACACCGTGTCCTCTTGCCATTGTCGGAACTTCTTCTGCCTTAAATACCAGAAGCTTACGATTATCACCGATTACGGCAATCATATCTCCGACAATTTTTTTACAAAATGCAACATATTCGCCCGAGGCAACGTTCATAATTTTGCGGCCGTTTCTGGTCTGTGCTATAATATGGTTTTCATCAACAACAAAGCCACGACCTGAATTAGAAGCCAGCAGATATTTGGCACCTGCATCAAAAACAAACATATCTACAATATTATCATTGTTACCTAAATCAATCATCAGACGTAAAGGTTGTCCGAAACCTCTGCCACTAGGAATTTCAGAAGCTGGTATATTGAAAAACTTACCGGAATTATCTAATAAAACTATCTTATCCGTTGTTTGGGCATGAATCGCCATAAGCAAAGTATCATCATCTTTAAACTTAAATTCATCGTTTAAAGAATTGTGTCCTTTAGTGCAACGTATCCACCCTTTTTGAGATAAGATTACGGTAATAGGTTCTTTTTCAACCAATGCCTCAATTGAAATTTCTATATCATCGGCAACTTCCGCAAACTCTGTTCTACGTTTGCCGAGAGCTGTTTTTTTGCCAAACTTTTCTCTTACATATTTTACTTCTTCAGCTACTTTTTGCCAACGTAAGGTCTCGTTTGCAAGCAAAGCTTCCAAACTTCCTTTTTCTGTACTCAAATCATCGTACTCTTTACGAATCTCACTTTCTTCAAGTTTACGCAAACTACGCAATTTCATATTGAGAATCGCCTCAGCTTGATTTTCGGTCAGGTCAAAGCTTTTCATCATTACTGCTTTAGGCTCATCTTCTTCCCTGATAATACGGATAATTTCATCTAAATTGAGATAGGCTATTAAATAACCGGATAATATTTCAAGACGCGCATTTATCTTCTGTAAACGGTAGTTTGAGCGGCGTTCCAGAACTCTTAAGCGATGTTGTAAATATTCGCCTAAAACTTCTTTAATGCTCATAACTCTTGGTACCCCGTCAGAATCAAGAACATTCATATTGAGAGCAAATTTACTTTCCAGCTCTGTTTGTTTAAACAGAAGCTCCATCAGCATATTAGCATCTACATTGCGATTTTTGGGTTCTAACACTATACGAACATCTTGCGCTGACTCATCTCTGACATCAGCCAATAACGGTACTTTCTTATCAATCAGTAATTGTGCAATTTTTTCAATAAGCTTTGATTTGACAACCTGATAAGGAATCTCGGTAACGACTATTTGGTACTGTCCCATGCCGAGATCTTCTTTCTCCCATTTAGCACGAATACGAAAATTTCCGCGGCCTTGTTTATAAGCATCTAAAATAGCAGAAAACTTATCAACAATAATTCCTCCGGTCGGGAAATCAGGACCTTTAATCTTGCGGACTAAAGGTTCAATATCCACATCTGGTTTATCAATCATTAGCAACAGAGCATCACAAACTTCGGAAAGATTATGAGGGGGTATGTTGGTAGCCATACCAACAGCAATACCGGATGTGCCATTACAAAGCAGATTAGGTACGGCGGCAGGCATTACTACCGGTTCACATTCTTCGCCATCATAAGTATCTCGGAAATCTACGGCATCATCATTGAGACCTTCCATCAAAGCAATTGCAAATTCCGTTAAACGAGCCTCTGTATAACGCATTGCAGCCGGTCCGTCTCCGTCTATATTACCAAAATTGCCTTGACCATCTACTAACGGGTATCTGACCGAAAAATCTTGAGCTAAACGTGCCATTGCTTGATAAACAGCACTATCTCCATGCGGATGATATTTACCGATAACATCTCCGACAACACGAGCGCACTTCTTAAATCCGGATTTAGGGTCTAAATGCAATTGTCGCATTGCATACATTAAGCGACGATGCACCGGTTTTAAGCCATCCCTGACGTCAGGAAGTGAGCGTGAAACAATGGTTGACATTGCGTAAGATAAATAACGTGAGCTAAGCTCTTCCGCCATAGATACGGGTTTGATTCTTTCTTCAAGTTCGGCCATTTTATTTCCTGTTCTTATGCCTTTATCAGTTATATAATGCTTGCGAGATTATCACGACATTCCGGAAATTTCAAGCCGTGTACAGCAAAAAAGTTTTTGTTGAGGAAAAAAGATGTCATTTTTAAAGCATCGGCTAATTCTGATTGACTGGGAATAATTTGCGAATCCAATATAAAAGACGGATATAAATATAAACGATTTTTATATGGTTCTCCGGCACTTTTACATACTGCTTTGCCTGTTTTGGGAGATACATAAGCCAAATTTTGCGTAGTTCCGGTAGCTGAACACTCCGACAGGTCTAGTCCAATTCCTAAAAAGTCTAACAAATAAAACTCAAACTTAGAATAACTCTGTAGCCAATTAGGAGTATTAATAGAATTAAAAAAATCAGCAATCCGATTATAAAACATCTCCAAATCTTGCAATTCAGGCATACAGATATTGCTTAAAGCGCAAAAAGAACTCAGCGCTTGCAAACGTTTTTCATCCTGCATAAAGAAAACTGCCGTAGGACTGATTAATTCAACTTTGAAAGAAGGCATATTTTCATCTAAACGAGAATATGCGTCTATTTTTATATGATTTCCCGGTTGATAGGTTGATAAACTATTTTTACTGATACAGTTTTTAACATAACCGACTACCTTACCGTGCTTTTCGGTAAGTGTTGTTAAAATTAAAGAACGTTCTCCGTGTTTGCGAAGATTAATTATATAGCCGTCATCTGTAAACTTCATAATAAGTTACGTTATTACATTATCGGTAAAAGGTCAAATAAATAACTTTTTAAATTCTCGGTTATTAGCTTGAGCCAGTTGAATTAACTTATTTTTTTGATTTTGTTTTGTATATGGAACTTCCAATTCCAATGCTTTGTTTATTAAAAACCAAGTTACGAACCTATTGGCCGTCAGTTGATAACCATTTTGAATAGCTTTTTGGTAATGTTCTTTTTGCAATAAAGCAAATTCTTTCCGAAATGTAGCATATTTCTTGTCTCTGTTTTTTGCCCCTTTGATTGCTTTTGTTTTATTATGGCTCTTTATGATAGATGTTATTGTATCTGCACGAATGCTATCCCATTCTTCACGTGCTTCTTCAAGCATATTTTTTGCCCAAGCAATAATTTTATTTTGTAGCTCTATATCTTGCCGCAATAATGATGATTGCCTGAATAATGATGTTAATTTACGCTCTGCTTTAAGTGGTAAAAAACATTTTTCCATTTAATAAATCCTTTTTCTGTTTATTTATAGATAGGATTATTTTTTATATAATGCAAACTTACATTATATAAAAACAGGTGGTTTTTATTCCACCTGTTTTGATTATCAGCTATTTATATTATACGGCTTTAACCCTTTTAAGAAGATTTTTCTTAGTTATGGCATCATATTCCATGAGTTCGGACAATACCCCTTCCATATCATGCAAAGGAATAGTATTAGGACCATCTGATAAAGCTTTATCAGGATTTTCATGAGTTTCTATAAATACTGCACCTATTCCGACTGCAACGGCTGCACGCGCCAAAACAGGAGCAAATTCTCTTTGTCCGCCGGTAGATGTACCATGCCCTCCGGGTTGTTGTACGGAGTGAGTAGCATCAAAAATAACAGGACAACCTGTTGCTTGTGCCATTTGAGGAAAACCACGCATATCTACAACCAATGTATTGTAACCAAACGAAGTTCCTCTTTCGGTAATACATACACTTTCGTTACCGCTATCTGTTACCTTTTTAACAATATTGGCAACATCCCAAGGAGCTAAAAACTGACCTTTTTTCACATTAACAACTTTTCCAGTCTTAGCTGCTGCAACGACCAAATCTGTTTGGCGACACAAAAATGCCGGAATTTGCAACATATCAACATGTTTAGCAACTTCTTTACACTGATGGACTTCATGCACGTCAGTTACAATAGGAATGTTATTGTAAAGTTTTTTGATTTCATCAAACGTACGCATTCCTTCTTCAAGTCCTACGCCTCTGGCACCATTAATAGATGTGCGATTAGCTTTATCGAAAGAAGCTTTGAATATGTAATTCATACCAAGTTTATTGGTAATCTCTACCATAGAACCACAAATATCTATAGCATGTTGGCGACTTTCAATCTGACAAGGACCACAAAGCAATGAAAGAGGTAATTCATTACCAATCTTAAAATTACCAACACTAACAGTTTTTTGAGGCAAATATGTTTTTATTTCTACCATTGTACCCTCTCTTGTTGTTTTCAATGATCTTAATATTACAGTAAACAATTATTGTCAAGCTTTTTGTCAAAAAACTAGTTGATTGCTAATTTTGTCCATACAAATAACACATTTCCGTCATTTTTAACTCCGGGAACATAAGCGGCTTGAACAGCTAAACGTTTATATTCTATTCCGGCTATCGGTAATGGTGCTGGAACAGGTAAATAGTACCATTCGCTACGCTGTGTTACACCTAAAGTATATCCTAAGCCGACTTTAAAATCTCCACTTGAATTTAGTGACCAGTTTTTCATAAAGGCGTATCCTAAGAAGGTTTCTAAATGGTCATTAGAATCCTTAAACGCCATCCCATACAATCCATGCCAATTGCCGTTAACATCATAATACGATTTTCCTACTCCAAACCCCCAAGGATTTTCATTATATTTCTTGATATGTTCATCATCATAAGCAAGGCGATTATGCCAAGCATATAGGGGAACATAAGCATCATATTTAGAGGAAACCCAAGTTGCAGAAATATCGGTTTTCAGCTGTTGCCAATATTCTTGAAAGCCTGCTTGAGCCGGAAATGATAATAACAATGTTAATATAAATGCTATTTTCTTCATCTTATTTTCTTCGCTTTTAAGTTCTATTTAATATAAACTTTTTCTTACTTATTTTCTATATCAGTTTTTCTTTTTTTAAGAATTCAAGTGCTTGATTAATATTTGAAAAATAGTAATCTGCGCTTGTGTTTTTATCTGCTTGTTCATTAATGAGAACTGTTTTGAAACCAACAGATTTTGCCAAAACAATATTTTTCTCCTTATCTTCAAAAAGCATTCCTTCTTTAGGGTCTATCTGATAATAATCACAAAATGCATTGAAAGCAGCAGGATTAAGCTTGTAAGCAAATTTTCCTTTTTCGGCATCATATATATCGTCAAATAATGTTCTATCTACTTTGAGTTTGGTCAGAACATCATTAACATGTGATGTGGTGCTATCCGTAAAAATAAACTTTTTTTGCGGCAAGCTTACAAGCAACTCTTGAAGTTCGGTATTAACAGCTAAGTTGTCAGTACTGACAGCACAACAATATTCTAAAAACTCAGCTTGAGATAATCCCAACTCACTTTCAACACCTTGCGCCTCATAATGATATTTGCTTAACAAATTTTCTGATATTTGTTGCGCCTTATCCATACTTATATTAAGTTTAGCAACAAAAAAATCATATACACGTTGTTGGCATTCATCTTCAAGTCCCGAACTTTCAGGATATAGAGTTCCATCTAAATCAAATATTAAATTCTTTATCATTCAGCGCTCTCTTTTTATAGCAGAAACATTGCGAACAAATGCACAATCAGAACTTAAGTCTTCCAAATTGACCGGTAATTTTAATCGCCAATTAGGGTGTTTATCTCTGTCAGTGCCGGGCAGATTTTGTTGTTTGACAACATGCAGAAAATCTTCAAACTGTGCTAAAAATACTGTTGATGAACTTTTAGACATATATCTGCTGACAGCTTCTTCTATACCTTCCGGATAACCATCTCCATATATATAATTACTTTGGCGAGGTTTATCTTCCGGCCAAACTCCGGCTGCATCAAGAGAACTTAAAAGTAGTCCTCTGTCAGCTTCTCTTTTATGGTATGCTCCTGTTTTTGCCTCCTCATCATCTATCATTCCTAAGGAATATGCCAATTCAATATCATAACCATACCACCACATCTTAAGCGGAGGCATATCATGTGTACCAACAGAAACAAATGCTTCTGACGGATAATCTTGAGGAGCATAGAATCCTCCCCAACCGGCATTAGAGCGCTCTGACCATAAAACACTCAAAGAATGGATATTTCTCTTTCTTATGGCTTCAATAAAACCATCCGGAACATTACCTATACTTTCACCGACAATTATGCACCGATTGAGATAGCTCTCAAGTACTACGATATTAAGCATATCATCAAAATTAAAATAAAGATATGTGCCTCCATCATAATTATCAGGAATAATGAATAACCGCATCAGGCTCATTACATGGTCCATTCGCAATGCTCCGGCGTTTTTCATATTGGCACGAAGTATTTTTATAAACGGTTCATAAGCTCGTTCTTTTAACTCTAACGGCGAAAACACTCCTAATCCCCACTGCTGTCCGCATGGGAAAAAGGCATCCGGAGGAGCGCCGGCTCCACATTCCGGAATAAAGAGTGAGCTATCGCCCCAATATTCTGCACTATCTTTTCCAACACCGACTGCCAAGTCACGATACATGCCTATTTTCAGGCCTTTTTCATCTATTCTTTTTTTGACTATATCAAATTGGCGATATGCTTCAAACTGCATAAATTTAAAAAATTCTATACGTCCCTGATGCTTCTCTATAAAATCAGGAATATCTTTACCTTGCGGAGAGCGCAAACCTTCCGGCCATGCACGCCATCCTCCCCAAACAGTTGGACATTGAGTTTCATACAGGCACTGAAACAAAGCTAATTTATCTAATTCGGCACCATATTCATGACAAAAATTATTATATGCTTCTTTGCGTGATGAATCTGCTTGTTCCTTAAAACGCTTAAAGCATTTTTCTAATATCTTTACTTTAAGCGGATAAATTTTATTATATTGGATATACTCACTGCTTTTTACCTCTGCCAAAACACCTTCTATTAATTGCTTATCGGTTGGTTCATATTCGGGTACGTTTTCAATGTCTATATATATAGGATTCAAAAATAAACGGCTTATAGATTGGTATGGGCTGGCATTCTCCGGAAAATCATGACATAACACATTTAACGGATTAAGGCCAATTATGTCTGCTCCGCAATTTGATGACATATCCACCAAATTAATTAAGTCCGTGAAATCTCCGACACCCCAATTGCGCTTGCTTTTGACAGAATACAGCTGAAGTGCAAAACCCCATAATTTATTATTTTGATTATCAATATCATAACATTTTTTAGGAGCTACGGCTAAACGTGATTTATAGTTCTTATCTGCTATTTTTACATCTAATTCGTAGTATCCGGCAGCAATGTTTTGATGAACAAGATAGGTAATTTTGTTATACTTACCATCATAAGATGTTTGTGAGGCTATGTTGGAATATTCAATATCTTGCGGATGATGTGAAGAATCTTTGACGGTTATTTTAGATATATTTGCACCTGACGGAACAACGACATCAAAGCAAACTTTATCTTGACAACAAACATATATAGGTTCTAAAACCGTTTTATAGCGTTTGTTATCCAGTCGTGCTATGGAAGAATTTATATCATCATTTGTATCGCATTTGAATCCTAGAGAGCTAATTATTTTGCGGATTATTTTTTCATCAACGCAATAGTCTTTTTGTACTAACCCCGCATCAGAAAAATTGGTAGCAACACCTAACTTTTCTGCTAATAATCTTAAACTTTCCTCCATTCTTCTCCCCCTTATTTTTTGACTTCTATGCCAATAACACTCCAAGCTGGTATTTTTACCTTTTTACCCGAATCTAATTCTTGCGAAACAAATTTTCCGGCACTGCTGTCTAATACTAATTTCCATTGCATATTTGCAGGTAGCAGAGGAAGCACCCAATCTTGCTCTTGATGGTGAGTATTAAAAATCATAAGAACAAATTTATTACCGGTATAAACACAATAAGATAAGCTTTTTAGTTCCTGATTATGCCAATCCGAATTAGTAAATTCCTTGCCTGTTGAGGTGTACCAGGCAATATCTTTATATCCGCTATTGTCAATATTTTTTCCGCTAAAAAACTTGAGGCGATTAAAAATTTTCAGTTTTTTGCGTAAGCGTATCAGATCTCTGATAAAAGATGCAAATTTCTTATGCTTTTTGGTTATGCCTTCCCAATTGACCCAAGTAAGCGCATTATCTTGACAATATGGATTGTTATTGCCCATTTGAGTTCGCAAAAACTCATCACCGGCAACAAGCATAGGTGTACCAAATGACATCAACAATGTTGCCAACATTCCACGGCTTCGCATCATTCGGTTTTCTTCAACCAAAGGATTATCCGTTCCACCCTCTATACCGGAATTCCAACTCCAGTTAGAATCCGTACCGTCACGATTATTTTCTCCGTTACTTTGATTATGCTTCTGATTATAACTTACCAAGTCACACAGATTAAAACCATCGTGCGCCGTTATGAAATTTATTGAACTCCATATATTTCGGTTATTATGATTAAAAATATCACTAGACCCGCTTAAGCGGCTTGCGGTTTCAGCAATTTGACCTTTATCGCCCTTCCAAAATCTCCGGATATTATCTCGGTATTTGTCATTCCATTCTGCCCAGCCGGGGAGAAATGCTCCCACTTGGTATCCGCCATTTCCGACATCCCACGGTTCTGCTATCATTTTTACGTTTTTAAGCAGCGGATCTTGTTCAACGGCATACAAAAAACCGCTTTGTTGTGTAAAATTATTATTACGGCGAGATAAGGTCGGGGCTAAATCAAACCTAAAACCGTCAATATGAAACTGATTAACCCAGTAACGCAAAGAATCCATTACCAATCGCAGGCATGCCGGATTTTGCACGTTAAATGATGCTCCGCAGCCGGTGGTATCATAATAGTAACGAGGATTATCAGCGTTAAGAATATAGTAAGAGGAATTATCTATACCGCGGTAACATAACGTAGGTCCAAGATGATTTCCCTCTCCGGTGTGATTATATACTACATCCAAAATTACTTCCAATCCATGGTTATGCATTTCTTTAACCATGTCTTTAATTTCAGAAATGTCATTACCGGACAAATATGATTGTTCCGGAGCAAAAAAACTAAAACTCTCATATCCCCAGTAGTTATCCGTAATATATCCTTTTTTATGACGGTTGCCAAAAAAAGCATGAATCGGCAAAAATTCAACAGCTGTTATGCCCAACCATTTGAGGTAATTAATAACCGAACTATGTGTCATACCGGCAAAAGTACCACGCTTTGCATCAGGAACAGACGGCTGTAATTTAGTATATCCTCTTAATTGAGTTTCATAAATAATAGTATTTTCAAATTTGTAATCAGGTCGTTTTTCATCTCCCCAATCATAAGCCTCATCAATCACAACCGATTTGGGAACATAAGGGGCAGAATCTAACTTGCTAAACGATAAATCTTGTTCCGGACTATCAACATCATACCCGAAAATAGCTTTATTCCATATCAACTTACCGACAAGTTTCTTACCATACGGATCTATCAGTAATTTATTGGGATTAAATCTTTGCCCCAAGGACGGATTATACGGACCATATACTCTGTAACCATATACTAAATCAGGTTTTGCACCTTCAAGGTATATATGCCAAATATTGTTATCATTTTGGCTCAATTCATAACGTTCAACTTCCTCAGATCCGGAAGCATCAAACAAACATAATTCAATCTTGGTTGCATGGGCTGAAAAAATGGCAAAATTTACACCTCTGCCGTCATAAGTTGATCCCAGTGGAGATGCTTGACCGTCAAGAGTTGTAAAATTTGCCATTTATGATAACCTCTATCTTATAGGTTTAATAACTATGGTAGAAAGTGGGGGGACTCGCAAACTGATAGAATATGGTTTATTATTCCATTCTCCTTGAGTGGCCTGCATCAGTCCCTCATTTTTCACACCGCTTCCCCAGTAGTTTACATCATCACTGTTAAAAATTTCTTGATAACGGCAATCTTCCGGCACACCTATACGATAATTTTCTCTTACAACCGGAGTAAAGTTAGAAATAACCAGTAAATAATCTCCCGGTTCATAACCTTTACGCATATAAGAAATAATACTATCGTCAGAATTTGAATGTTCAATCCATTCAAAACCGCGATAATCAAAATCTTGTTGATATAGAGAGGCATTGCCTTTATACATTAAATTCAGATCACGAACACAATTTTGCATTCCTTTGTACATCGGGTGGTCTAATAAAAACCATCTTAGTCCTTGTTCAGCATTCCACTCCCAATCTTGTCCGAACTCACAACCCATGAATAATAATTTCTTTCCGGGGTGGGTGTACATAAAGCCGTAATAAGCTCTCAAATTTGCAAATTTTTGCCATTCATCGCCCGGCATCTTTGATAACATAGATCCTTTACCATGAACAACTTCATCATGTGAAATCGGTAAGATAAAGTTTTCATTAAACGCATATAATAAACCAAAAGTAAGCATTCCATGATGATATTTACGATGTATGGGATCATGAGAAATATATTTCAAAGTATCATTCATCCAGCCCATGTTCCATTTATAGCCAAAACCTAATCCGCCCATTGAAGTAGGACGAGATACCATCGGCCATGCGGTGGACTCTTCCGCAATAGTTACAGCGCCTTTAGTTTGGGAATACGCAAGCTCATTCATTCTGCGCAAAAATGATATTGCTTCAATATTCTCGTTTCCGCCATATATATTGGGAATCCATTCTCCGTTTTTGCGTGAATAATCCAAATATAACATTGAGGCAACCGCATCAACACGTAATCCGTCAATATGAAATTCTTTTAACCAATATACCGCACTGGCACATAAAAAGTTCATTACCTCCGTGCGACCATAATTATAAATTTTTGTTCCCCAATCAGTATGCTCACCTTTGCGAGGATCAGCATGTTCATACAAGTGAGTACCATCAAATTCATTCAAACCATGTCCGTCTTTCGGAAAATGTGCCGGCACCCAATCCATAATTACGGCTATACCGGCTTGGTGGAATTTATCAATCAGATAACGTAAATCATCCGGTGTTCCGAATCTGCTGGTCGGAGCAAACATTCCTATAACCTGATACCCCCAAGAACCGTCAAACGGATGTTCGGTTAACGGCAAAAATTCAACATGCGTGAACCCCATATTTATCACATAAGGAACCAAGGTATCTGCCAATTCACGATAAGTGTAATAATCATTATTGTCTTTACGACGCCAAGAACCCAAATGCACTTCATAAACAGACATCGGTTTATCAAATGAATTATGTTCTTCACGATAATTCATCCAACCATCATCTTCCCATTGGTAATTATTTATATCATACACAATAGAGGCGGTGTTAGGACGTTTTTCAGAATAAAAAGCGATAGGATCGGCTTTGACCAAAATAGCGCCGTCGTGAGTTTTTATCTCATACTTATACAACTCACCGGAACCGATTTGAGGAATAAAAATATCCCACACTCCACAATTGGGGTGCTTACGCATAACATTAACCCTACCATCCCAATTATTGAATGCACCGACAACACTAACTCTTTTGGCATTAGGAGCCCATACGGCAAAAGCAACACCCTTTACTCCATTAATTTCCATCGGATGAGCGCCTAATTTTTTATACATATCAAGATGATTACCCTCTGCAAAAAGATAAACATCCATATCCCCTAAAGACGAAGGAAAACGGTAAGTATCTTCCGCTTCATAAACTACCCCAAGATCATTTTTAATACGAAATTTATAAGCAAAATTTTCTATTTTTCCGAGATTGATTTGATAGAATCCGCGCTCATCAATTTTGGTCATTTTTCCAAGTGATTTTCCTGAGGAATCCAGCAATTCAACTTCTTCGGTATGAGGTTGGTAAGTGCGAATAAATACTTCTTTACTACCTTTATTTTTGTGAATACCGAGTACTGCAAAAACGTTACCGTGGTCACCATTTATAACAGCTTCAAGTTCTTCTTTAGATAATAAGTTTTCCATCTGTAATTCCTCAAAATTAACAACATAATTAGTAGCGTTTTAAATTTTAAACACCTGATTATTTATTCTATAAATTCTAATGCTTTTAAATGCAAGTATTTTGATTCCACTTATAAAAAATATTTAAGAAAATTATTATTTTTTCCGATTAGGTGTTGACGGATAAAATTTTGATTGTATATTAGTCTTGTTTACCGAACTTTATTTGGAGTTAGTGATTATGATTAAAAATAATGAAAAAGCTATTCAAGAAGCAGCTTATTTCATCTGGCAAAATGCCGGATGTCCGCAAGGTCAGGATGAATATTTCTGGTCTATGGCTGTTGAGCAAATTAACAACTGCAACAAGTCTTCAAGCAGCAAAAAATGCAGCTCTTCTTCTTGCAAATCTTCTGCTAGCAAAAAAACTTCTTCAACAAAGAAAGTTTCTGCTTCAGCTAAGACTTCTTCAGTAAAAAAATCTTCTAAAAAGTAATTTTTTTACACTTGATTTTATGCAAAAAAGTTCCGATAATTTCGGAACTTTTTTTTATTTTTTTGTTGCCCAGACAATCCAACCCGAAACATCATTTCCGCCTTCTTTTCTTAGCACACAATGTTCAAATTTTTCAGAGGAGAATCCTGTTTCAATAAGCAAGTTTTGAATATATTTTTTATGATGCAAAAAACGTCCTGACAGATGTTGTTGCCACATAGAATCTGCTCCGAATAATGCGCTTATGCTAAATATTATTTTACCGTTATTTTTTAGTGACCGGTATAATCCTTGAAAGATTTTTTTCAAATCACCGAAATAGGTAAAAACATCTGCGGCAACTATCAATTCATATTTGTTTTTTTGCTGCAATAAGTATGTTTCTATATCATCATTTATCAGTTTTTTATATACCTTTTTAGTTTCTGCTTTTTCTAACATTTTAGGGGATAAATCCACACCGACAAAACTTGCACGATGAAATATTTTTTGCAACGTTTGCGCACATAATCCGGTGCCGCAACCAAGGTCTAATACTGATATATTTTTTGTGAAGGAATCCGCCATATTTACTTTTGCAATTTGTGCAATGTTTGTTGGAACCGCATACTCTAATTCTTGTAATGTATCATCAAAAGAATCTGAAAATTCATCAAATATTTTTCGGACATATTGTGAATCAGATTTACAAAAATCCGATACCGGAAAAAAACTATTCCAACTCTGCCTAACAATAGGATTATCGTAATATTTGCGGTGCCATTTTTGTAGGGTCGGCAACACAAAATCTTTACCTTTTTCAACAGCTATTTCATATATGGTGTATGATAAATTAAGATGGTGAGAATCATCGCCTCCGCTAACGTCAACCGCATTTAGCGCCGCCGCCAAAGAGGTTTGATAGTGCTGATTTTTTTGAGCGGCTTGTGACAACATATTCCATGCCCAAGCATCAGTATTTTTCAGTTGCGTATAGGCAGTAAATGCTTTTTCGGCAGATATAAAATCTTCTTGAGCAAAGCTTATTTTGGCCTGCATAAATAATCTGTTTTCTTTAACGGTTATGTTAGGCAAATATTGTTCAGCTTGCTTATATCGGCGTAACATAATTAACGTGTCTGCATAATTAATTTGTGCGCAAATATTGAGGGAATCCAGTGATAATATTTTTTCATAGCAAGTTTGGGCTTTTTCGTAGTCTTGCAAAATATAATAAATATTACCCAGCAACATAATTTTATCAATATTATCAACATCGGTTTTAATGGCTTTAAGAGCATATTGCAACGCTTTATTATAATCTTGCGACTGATAATAAGTTGTTGCCGACTTAAAATAATCTCGCTTGAAAATTGATAACAAATTTAGCTCCTTATTTGTTTTTTACTACCTAATGTTTATATTATAAAAATCAACATAAATAAGTGGTTAATATGTTATATTCATATCGCAAAATTTTAGAAATATCAGTTCCGATTTTATTGGGAATGCTCATTCATCAATTGGTAGGAATGACAGATACTGCTTTTTTGGGAAGGGTCAGTGCCATTGATCTGGGTGCTTCAGCCTTGGCCGGTGTTTTTTATATAATGATATTTATGCTTGCAGCCGGTTTCGGTGTTGGCGTACAAATAATTATTTCTCGCAGAAACGGTGAACAAAATTTTGAAAAAATAGGTAATGTTGTATATCAGGGAATCAGTTTTTTATTTATTGCTGCCCTTTTTATTATTGCCGCAACGTTATTATTTGCTCCGTATATTTTGAGAATGATAATTTCTTCAGAGGAAGTTTTACAAAAAACTCTTGTTTATCTTGATGTGCGAATTTACGGTTTGTTATTTGCATTCCCAATGGTAATATTCAGATCTTTTTTTATCGGGATTACACAAACTAAGGTATTAACCTATAATGCAATTATCATTCTGGGAATAAACATTGTTTTAGACTATATTTTAATTTTCGGAAAATTCGGTTTTCCGGAAATGGGAATTGCCGGAGCAGCTTTGGCATCAGTTACAGCTGAATGTTTTGCTCTTATATTTTTTGTGATTTATATTATACTTAAGATGGATTTGAAACAATATGGATTTCTGCATTTTATTATTTATAATATAAATATCCTCAAACAGATTTTGCGATTGTCCGTTTGGACAATGTTGCAATATTTTATATCTATGGCAACGTGGTTTTTGTTTTTGATTGCAATAGAGAACCTTGGAGAAGAATCTCTTGCAATCTCAAATATCCTTCGCAATGTTTCCGCTTTTCCGTTTATGATTATAGCAGCATTGGGAGCAACAGCCAATACCATTACCGGAAACCTGATTGGCGAAGGGTTGGATTTTGAAATAAGAAAATCATCTTTACGTATCATTAAATTAACTTATATTTTAGTTATGGGACTAACAATATTTATGTTGGCTTTTCCGCAAATGATTTGCCGCATTTATACAGATGATTTGGAATTAATAAAAAATGGACTTCCGGCATATTATGCTTCTTTTACTACGTATATAAGCCTAGTTCCGGGAATGATCTTATTAAGCGTGATTTCCGGTGCCGGTAAAACCAAAGATGCAATGTATTTGGAACTTGTATCATTGATGGCATATACATTGAATGTTTGGTACGTAGTAATCTATTTACGTGCTGATTTATATATTTGTTGGACCTGCGAACATTCTTATAATATCTTACTAAGTATTCTCACATATTTGTATCTAAAAAGAAATAAATGGTGTTGTCAGATTGTGTAACATAATTTAGCATAAAAAAGATAATTCCCCTCAGCTTCTTTTCAGAATAAGGGGAATTTTCCCGGTAAAAATTTACATAAAATACTTTAAACGTGTTGCCGGATTAAACAGTATTTCTATCGGACATAGTAGTGTCAAAATTTTGAAAGCCACTGCATGCGCTATTGCAAACACGATAAGTAGTAGTATTAATTTACCAATTGTGATGTCTCCATCTAAATAATTTTTAATCTTTGTTTTCATGATTTTATTTGTTTTTATTGTTTTAACTTCAATTTAGCCGAACCATTACAAAGCACGATATTCTCAAAGTAATGGCAAAAAACCATAAAATATGAAAACATTTATAAAGCATCTATAATAATTCGGATATCAAAGTTATTATAGCATAAATTTAGGGATAATACAACAGCAAATCGCATCGCATAAACGAAATAAGTTGGTTGTTGTTCTGTACATGATTGAAATGGCATTAAATAAAAAAAGCCTTGTCATTTGACAAGGCTTTATTTGTTGGTAGGGGTAGTCAGACTCGAACTGACACGGCCTGAGGCCACAAGATTTTGAGTCTAGCGCGTCTACCAGTTCCGCCATACCCCCATCAGTGTTGACATTGATAATATAATAATTTTATTTAGTCAACCCCCTTTTTGAGATTTTTTTATTTTTCCTCACCGTCTCCGGATAATCCTTTAGCTAAATTCATATTAATATTAATCAACACATCAAGTTTTTTAGGATCAGGATGTGCAATAATATCTACAGTACGTTGAAAAATAAAAACAGCCAAGCTCAATATGTTTCTTCTTATTTCCGGTGGCTGGGGACAATCGTCTTCTTTCATTGCTGAGGCTAAAATTGCCCATAGCTTACGGTTTTTTTCCAATACATCGCCCAGTTCATCTTTTTTTTCTTCCCAGTGTTCTTTTACCTGATTAAGTCCGGCAGCCGTACGAATTAGGGCGCGACTTTCAAGCTCTGTTTGTCCAAGTCCGGAAACTTGTGCCTGTGAGTAGCTTTGAGAATGGTCCATAAAAAACAAAATCCTTTATATAATTTTTTAACACAATTTGGTTATTATTATAAT
This sequence comes from Alphaproteobacteria bacterium, assembly GCA_017457005.1. Lineage (GTDB taxonomy): Bacteria > Pseudomonadota > Alphaproteobacteria > RF32 > CAG-239 > CAZU01. The sequence continues at coordinate 26,817 of JAFTII010000005.1, forward strand.
CAATTATTGTTACTCAATAGTAAATTTTATGAATTCGGGATAAATAAAATGAAAAAAAATTTATTTTTATTGATACTTATTTTAGGGGTTTCGGCTATTGCCGATGCCTCTCTTGCTCAACATCTATTCCGGAGGAATCCTACATTTGCAGATGTTAGCGTAAGCGGCTGGGGAAATTATCCTCCGTTCGGATATACCATACAGAAAAAATTACATACAATGTTTCGTCCGGCACTGAACAGTATTTCTAAAAGAAAAGAAGTGTTTATAAATAAAGAATTTGCACATCCTGATGTTAATGTCACAACCGATGCCGTCAGAAGCGGAGAATTGGATATTTTTTTAGGAGCTTATCATGAAACGGAAACTTTTGACGGAATAGAAATAGTATATCCGGCAATGATTATAAACCCGATTACCGTATTCATGTTACCAACCAGAATTAATGAAGTTAAAAATGTGGCAGATCTGCAAAAATTAAAAGGTGTTCGTCTTCAAAATGAAATATTCAGCGATTTTGTAGAAGCTAAATTGCGGGAATTTAATGTTGAAACTGCAAAAACTTCTTATGAATTGTTTGAAAAACTGTTTACCAAACAAGTTGATTACATTGTATTCAGTCAATATTTCGGTCTGATTGAAGCCTCAAAACTCGGATTAAGAAGCCAAATAAGTGTAGCCAAACAAGCTCTGTGGCAAATCCCGATGTTTGTAGGAATATCAAAATTATCAAAAAACCGAGCTGTTTTAAGAAATGCTTTTACAAAATATCTTAAGAATCCGAAAAACATTGAAAAAATCAAACAGAATATGATTAATCTCGTTAATCAAGCAGAAACAAATGCTATCGGGACGGTTCCGCCAACTTTTGAGGTACAATAAAAATAATACAAGTTGACCTTTAATGCGAATCTGTTATCATATCAGATATTTTTAAAGAGGTTTATATGGTTTTATTAGTTCATCATCCGATATCTCCTTTTGCACGAAAAATTCGCTTGCAGATGAGTGAAAAAAAAATGCTTTTTGTCTTACGCGAGGAAGAGCCGTGGAGACTGTCGGAAGATGTATATAAGCTTAATCCTTCAGGAGAGTTGCCTATCTTCTTAAATGACGGAAAAGTCATCTCCGGAAATTATGCAATATCTGAATATTTGGAAGAAATAAAAACAGATGTTCCGTTATTATACGGTAATGCTGAAGATAAGGCAGAAATAAGACGCTTAATTGATTGGTTTGATAATAAATTTTATAAAGATGTTTATCGTAATTTGGTTTATGAAAAAGTTCATAAGCGTTTTGCGGCCGGTTTAGCTCCGGATTCAAAAATACTGAAGATAGGACTTAATAATCTTAATTATCATTTGGAATATATTGAATGGTTGCTTGAACAACGCCAATATTTGGCAACAGAAACAATTTCTTTAGCCGACCTTGCTGCTGCAGCACAAATATCGGTAGTGGACTATCTAGGCGGTATTCCTTGGGATGATTTTAAAAATGCCAAAATTTGGTATTCAAAAATCAAGTCAAGACCAGCATTTAAGGATATCCTAAAAGATAATATAAAAGGAATATTACCGGCTAAACACTATGCAAACTTAGATTTTTAGGTGATGATAATGAAAAATATAATAAATTTGCTATTGATATTATTTGTAATATCTTCTTGTACCTTATTCGCAAAAGGACAAGGACAAGTTGTTTTTCATTGGGAAAAACCTAATATCGGCATTGTCAAATTTTCAAAAGATCATGCTTATTGCCTATTGGAAGCAAAAGATATTCAATTTATTCCGGATATTCACGGGTGGTTTTATACTGAAGAAACAAAGCTTAATACTCGGGCGGATTGGAATGCGGAAAAAGGAATTTGGGCTACCTATCTTCCTTATCCGGGCGCTCAACCCCTAATCCTTAATTCTCGTCATGATGATAGTGATATAAGTCCATCTGAATATTGTGATTGTATGGAAAGTTTGGGTTATACTCATCGCCAACACGATATTCCTGAAATTACCAATATTAATACTTTTTATCATTATTAGTTTTTATATAGAGGTATATCCTCCTCCGATAACTTTATAAAAATTAATTAGATTAAGGTAAATATTTGCGTTTGCAGAAATATAATCTTTTTGGGCAGAAAGAAGATTTTGCTCAGCGGTCAGCACATCCGAGAATTCCAGTAATCCTTGTGAATATTTTATTCTTGTTAAGTCTGCAACTTGTTGTTGGGCTTTTAGAGCTTCTACAGTTGCCAAATTACGCCGATATTCCTGCTTAATATTTTCAGCCGATGTCTTTATTTCTGATATTGCCGTTAAAATACTTGCTTTATATAATTCTATTTGTTCAGCAGTAAGAGATTTTTGTAATTCAACATTATTTACCAATGCTCCCCAATGAAATATCGGTAAAGATATGGCCGGAGCATAACTATACATATCGGTATTTGAATTAATAAGATGAGATAAGTGTTTGGCTTGCCACCCTAAAAAGCCACTTATACTAAGATTGGGAAACAACTGAGAAATTGCAATTCCTACTTTGGCATTCTGTGCAATAAGAGAAGCTTCGGCTATTCGGATATCCGGACGATTACGGACAACACTCAACGGCAAATCATATAAATTGCTTAAGTCATACATAAATTTATCAGCAACAGGATTAGATGCAGGATTATCAAGCAATGCTTGTAATTGTCCCGGCAGTTGCCCCAATAATATTGCTAAAGAATTTTGATAACTTTCTATTGTGCTTTCTAATTCCGGTATTTGCATTGCAGTAGTTTGAACCAAATATTCCGCCTGATTTAAGGCAATAGAATCAGCAAGTCCTGCTTTGTATTTATCTTTTACCAGTTCTTTTAAGTCTTGTTGCAAAGTTAAAGTATTTTTAGCTATTCGTAATTGTTCTTGGGCTTGGCGTAACTTAAAATAATTGTCAGCAATTTCAGCAGTCAGGCTTAGTTTAACGTTATCTAAATTTGCAGATGCAGACCTTAACATTGCCAATGAGCTTTCCGTTAAACGACGTCCTCCTCCCCAAATATCAAGTTCCCATGATGCGTCCAAACCTACTTGATAGTAATCTGTGCTACCTCTTATACCTTCTGCAATACTGTTTTTTGTATAATTATAGCTACCATCGGCATTTATAGTCGGTAAATTTTGAACAGAATTTATACGTAAACTCTGACGTGATTGCCTTAACTTTTCAATGGCAATTTTTATATCGGGACTATTTTGCAATCCTCGTGCTATAAGTGTATTTAAGAAAACATCATTAAAATCTTTGTACCATTCTTTGTTAACTTGTTTTTCTTTACCGCTTAGTTGCAAACTGTAAGCGATATCCGTGTCCGGAAAAAATTGCGGACGTTTGTAGTCCGGACCTACCGTGCAAGAGCTTACAAAGGCAACCGTGCTTAAAAGCCATAATCTAGTTATCTTCATGATCACCTCCTTGCAGAGTTTGTTTGCCGGCACTCCATTCTTTTATGGTTTCAAACAATGCAAATAATGCCGGAATAAATATAATTCCGATAAAAGTGGCAGCAATCATGCCATAAAATACTGATGTACCAATGGCGATTTGACTTGATGCTCCTGCCCCGCTGGCAATTATCATAGGAAAGACACCCAAAATAAATGTCAAAGCGGTCATAAGTACTGCGCGAAAACGCTCGCCGGCTCCTTTTTTTGAGGCCTCTAAAATACTTGCTCCTTGTTCACGATATGACTTGGTAAATTCAACAATCAAAATTGCATTTTTAGCGGCAAGACCGATTAGCATTATCAATCCCAATTGGGCATATATACTTAATGATTGGCTCATTAAATGTAAACCTATCAAAGCTCCTAAAATTGCAAATACGGTAGAAAACATTACGGCAAATGCCAACATCCAACTTTCGTACAAAGCAACCAAAAATAAATAACAAAACAGCAAAGCCAGAGCTATCAGAAAGACGGCCACCCCAGCGGCTTCCACCTCTTGTAAACTCAGACCGGTCCAAGATATTTCATAGGTTTTAGGCAAATTTTGCTCTTGTATTTTAAGTATACTGTCTATTGCTGTTCCGGTACTCACTGCAGATGATGCCTGCGCGGTTATGGCAGCAGCGGAATATTGATTATAACGTGAAATTGTTTTAGGAGATAACGTCACTCTGACATCTGCAAAACTTTTTACTTGAATCAGACGATTATCTTTTGAACGCACATATAAATCTTGTACATTTTCAATATTTCTCCGATACGGAAAATCTGCTTGAATAATTACTTTGTTAACCTGTCCGTTCAAAGTAATATTATTTACATAGCGAGAACCTAAATTATTAGACAATGTCGTAAACAAATCTGATACCGATAATTTGTAGCTTTCAAGTTTAGTTCTGTCTATGTCCAAATAAATATGCGGAGTATCTGCCGTAAATGTACTGAAAGCATAAGACAAATCTTCAGATTGATTTAATTTTGCTAAGAATTTATCAAGTTCACCAAACAATTCTGAGGCGGTAGTTGTTCCATCAGTTGCCAACAACTCTAATGATAATCCGTTACTTTGGCCAATTCCCGGTATTGATGGCGGAGCAAAAAAGTTAATCTCAGCGTTTCCATTATCTTTATATAAAGAAATTAACTTTTCGGTTATAGCGGCAGATGATAAATTTTTAGATTTTCGTTCTGACCAAGGAGCAAGTCCGACCACTCCCAGCGCAACGTTTTCTCCGCCGCCGCCCAACATAGAATAACCGGCAACAGAAATAAAATATTTCACTCCCTCCATTTTGAGAACTTCGGTAGCGACATCGCCTATAACTCTATTGGTTTGATTAATGGTTGCAATATCATTAAGCTGAATATTGGCAAAAATAATTCCCTGATCTTCTTCCGGCAAAAAAGATGTTGCCGTAAACTTGAAGCCTAAAAACACTAAAGCAATTGTTCCTAATACCACTAATGTCGTAATCTTTAAATTAGAAGAAAACCACCCGACTACGTGTAAATATTTTTCCTTAAAAAAGTCTATGGTATCATCAAACTTCTTAAAAAAGCCATGAGGTTTTTGAGTTGTTTGCCGGCTTAAAAAAACTGCACATAATGCCGGAGACAATGTTAAAGCATTAAAAGCTGAAAACACAACCGCAGTGGCAATAGTTACCGCAAACTGCTGATAAATCTTACCGGTTATTCCAGCCATCAGACCTACCGGAATAAAAATAGATAATAACACAAATGTGGTAGCAATTATCGCGCTTGCAATTTGTTGCATAGCTTTTTTTGATGCTTCTTTAGCATCAAGTTTTTCATACGCCATTAAATATTCAACTCTTTCCACTACAATTATGGCATCATCAACCACTAAGCCGATTGCTAAAATCATGGCAAATAAGGTTAAAATATTTATATCAAAACCAAGCAAATATATTACGGCAAAAGTTGCAATTAAAGAAACAGGAATAGTAATTAACGGAATTAATGTGGTCTTAACTTTTTGTAAAAATATATAAGTAACCAATATCACTAAAGAGAATGTAATAACCAATGTTTCAATAATACTTTCTATAGAAGCTCTTACAAAATCCGTAGAATCATATGCAACTTTAAATTCTATATCATCAGGAAAAGTTTTGCTTAATTTTTCTATTTCGGTTTTAACGGCAGCCATAGTCTTTAATGAGTTAGAATTAGGGGTTTGACTTAAACCGATAATAACCGAAGGCGAGTTATCATATCTCGCATTCATCTGATAAGTATCAGCCCCTAATTCAACACGGGAAATATCTTTTAAACGGACAATTCCGCCATCCGGAGATGTAGTAATAACAATATCTTTAAAATCGTCAACTTTATTTAAAAGCCCTTTAGCACTAAGAGACAAAACTATACTACCATTATTTGCAGCAGGTGCGCTTCCGATGGTACCTATGCCGGCCTGGACATTTTGTGAGGATATTGCGTTAACAATATCATTACTGTCAAGACCAAGTGATGACAATTTTTCAGGATTTAACCATATCCGCATTGAATATTGCGGTCCGTAAATAGATACATCACCGATACCCTTAATTCTGCTGAGTGGATTTTGAATATTGGTATAAGTAAAATTACTTAAAAATAAATCATCATAGGTATTATTAGGGGAACGTAACACCAACATTCCTAAAATATTAGAAGTCTGCGTGCTTACTTCCAATCCTTCTTTATTTACAATATCCGGCAATTGTGAGGTAACTTGTTGTAATCTGTTTTGTACCTTTACTTGTGCAATATCAGGATCAGTACCGACATCAAAAGTAATTGTCAGATTATATGATCCGTTATCATCTGATGTTGATGACATATAGAGCATATCTTCCACACCATTAATCTGATTTTCTATAGGAATAGCTACAGTATCTACTACAACTTCAGCGTTTGCTCCGGGATATGTGGTTTTGACCACAATTTGCGGAGGTGTTATTTGCGGATATTGCGATACAGGCAAAACCACTATTGCCAATAATCCCAGTAAAATCATAATAATTGATATTACTCCGGCAAATCGTGGCTTATCTATAAAATATTGTGAAAACATTATGGTTGCTCCGCAGAATTAACTTTAATCCGTACTTTATCTTTTAAGATGGAGGCACTCACTCTATCAGTAACTAAAAACTCATCGTCGGCAAATTTATTATCTAATAAATATTCTCCTTCAGATTCACTCACAATATTAACTTCTTTCTGGCTTACTTTATTATCTTTTACCACATATATAAAAGCCCCTAAAGGAGTTAAATAAACAGAATTTTGCGGCACCCAAAATCCATCTTTAATATCTCTTTCTAATAAAACATCTACGTATCCGCCCGAAATAAGTTTCTTATCCGGATTTATAAAATCAGCATAAACAGAGATTGAGCCTGTTGATTTATCAATAGCATTGTCCGTGAATTGGAATTTACCGGAATGCTCATATTTTTTGCCGTCAGGCAATTGCAAATTTATCTTATAATCCGCTAAGATATCGCCATTTCTTGAACGAGATAAAATATTAAGATAATCTTTGTTGGTAAGAGAAAAAACTACACGAATGGGGTTGGTTTGAACAATTGAGAATAATGCAGGAGATGCCGGTGCAACATAATTTCCGGCAGTTAAATTCACGTTACCGACAATACCGTCTATAGTTGCTTGTAAAATAGTATAATCATACATAACTTTAGCCTTATCCCTATTTGCTTCGGCAGCTTTCAGTTCTCCTAACGCACTCAAATATTTAGCTTTGGCGTTATCTAACTCTGTTGGAGATACTGCTTTTGAGCCGGCTTTTTTTATTCGCCGATAATAAACATCTGCATTATTGAGATTTGCTTGCGCTTGGGTTACGGTTGCTTCAGCAGCGGCAAGATTTGCTTTATATTCTCTTTGATCAATCAATAACAAGTTATCGCCTACCCTAACTTGCTGGCCACCTTCTACAAGAACATCTTGAATATAACCGCTTACATTAGGTACAACCTCAACTGAATTTATAGGTGTAATATAACCGATATGTGTTGTTGTTAAAGAAGACTGCTTTGATTTGAGCGGAATGACATTTAGTACACGTTCCGTAACGGAAACGGTTGCATTGGATGAAGATGAAAATATCGGAAATATACTTATACTGATAACTATAAAAGCGGCAATAAATCCGGAAACGGAATATTTTCTTTTTTTTAACCACGCAAACATATCTTCCTCCTAATTTAGCACTTGAGATTTAAATAATCAGAGTGAAAAATAATTCAACATACTCAATGTTGTTTATGCTTGATGATTTTTGCTTGGATGATTTTAAAATGTGTAGTATCTTAGCGTTAATTTTGTTTAACCGTTAAATAAGGACCGTAAAATGGCTAAAACTAAAAATGATGAACCTGTTGTTTTACAAGTGTTGCCTGAATTGGAAATGGGCGGAGTTGAGCTTGGAACAATTGAAATTGCCTCTGAATTACAAAAGCAAGGAATCAAAAATTTTGTTGCTTCGCAAGGCGGAAGGCTAACAGCAGATTTGGCAAAAATGAAAGTAAAACACTTTAGCCTCCCTCTTAAAACAAAAAATATTTTTAAAATGCGTAAAAATGCTAATGAACTTGCCAAACTCATTAAAGATAACGGAATTAATATCGTGCATGCCCGCTCCAGAGCGCCGGCATGGAGTGCTTATTGGGCTGCTAAAAAAGCCGGTGTTCATTATATGACAACTTTCCACGGTACATACGGCTTAGGTCCTTGGGGAATCAAAAAAATTTATAATAAAGTAATGACACTTGGCGAAAGAGTTATTGTAATATCTAATCACATTAAGAATCATGTACTGCAACATTATAAAGTTGATGAAAATAAACTACGCTTGGTACATCGTTGCGTAGATGTAGAAAAATTCAGTCCGGATTTGGTATCACAAGAAAGAATTATTAAGGCAACAAAGGAATATCATTTACCGGAAGATAAGCCGGTCCTTACTTTAATCGGCAGAATTACTCGTTGGAAAGGTCAACATTTGTTGGTTGAAGCGCTTTCCAAAATGAAAAACAAAAATTATTATTGCGTTATCGCCGGAGATGATCAGGGTAGAGTAAATTATGTTGACGAGATTAAAGAGTTAGCTACTAAATATCGCCTTAAAAACAGAGTCGGATTTTATGGCAAAGTCCTTGATCCGCAAGCATTAATGCAGGCTTCCACCGTGGTATTATCTACAGCAATTGAACCGGAAGCTTTCGGAAGAATTTCCGTTGAAGGGCAAGCAATGGGAAAAATTGTGATAGCTTCTGATATCGGAGGATCACTGGATACAATTACTGACGGTGTGACCGGTAAGCTATTTAAAAGCGGTAATGCAATTTCTTTGGCCAATGCTTTGGATTGGTCTCTAAAACTATCTGAAGAAGAAAAGAAAAAAATTGCAAATGCAGCTAAAAAAAATGCAAAAGATAACTTCACAAAACAAATTATGTGTGATAAAACTATTGCGGTTTACCGTGAATTGGTGACTAAAAAATAACTAAAATAACAAAAGGAATATTTAATATGGTTGCAATTAAATTGCCGGATGGCAGTGTGATGGAAATGGAAAGCGGTGTCTGCGGTTTAGACATTGCTAATAAAATCAGTGCCGGTTTAGCTAAAGCGGCATTAGCAGTTAAAGTTAATGAGACATTACAAGATTTAACAACTCCCATCACTACCGATGCAACCGTAACTATCATTACCGGTAGAGATGCGGAAGGTTTGCATATCATTCGTCACTCTTGCTCACACATTATGGCTGAAGCTGTTAAAGAATTATGGCCAGATGTTCAAGTCACAATCGGACCTGCTATTGATAACGGTTTTTATTATGACTTCTCTCGCAAAGAACCGTTTACTACCGATGACTTTGCTAAAATTGAAGAAAAAATGCATGAAATTGTTAAACGTGATGAAAAAGTTATCCGTAAAGTAATGCCACGTAATGAAGCCATTAAATTCTTTAAAGATTTGGGCGAAAACTATAAAGCTGAAATTATTGAAGACTTGCCGGAAAGCGAAACAATTTCATTATACACTCAAGGTAACTTTACTGATTTGTGTCGCGGTCCTCATGTTCCATCAACCGGAAAAGTCGGCGATGCTTTCAAATTAATGAAAGTTGCCGGTGCTTATTGGCGTGGCGATTCTTCAAAAGAAATGTTGCAACGTATCTATGCAACGGCTTGGGCAAACAAAAAAGACTTAGACGCCTATTTGCAAATGCTTGAAGAAGCTGCAAAACGAGACCACCGCAAACTTGGACGAGAAATGGATTTGTTCCATTTTGAGCCTGATTATGCTCCGGGTGCTGTATTTTGGCATGATAAAGGATATAAGGTTTATCGCAAACTAATTGAATATATGCGCAAAAGACAAGAAAATAACGGATATACAGAAATATCCACCCCAAGAGTAATGGACAGGTGTTTGTGGGAGACTTCCGGACACTGGGAAAAATACGGCGCACATAACTATTCCGGACAAACCGAAGATGAAAAATGGTTCTGTATTAAACCGATGAACTGTCCCGGCGGATTGTTGGTATATAAGCAAGGAATCCGTTCTTATCGTGACTTGCCGCTACGAATGGCTGAGTTTGGAAAGGTAAATCGTTATGAAGCTTCCGGTTCTTTGATGGGCTTAATGCGTGTTCGTGAATTTACTCAAGATGATGCACATATTTTCTGTACTCCGGAACAAATGGAAGAAGAATGTATAACCACCCTCAAGTTGATTTTTGATATATACAAAGATTTTGGCTTTGATAATGTCAAAATATATCTTTCAACTCGTCCGGAAAAGAGAATCGGCTCTGATGAAATTTGGGATTTGTGCGAAAAAGCTTTGGCAAATGCTTTAACCAACCATGGTTATGCGTTTGAAATTAATGAAGGTGAAGGGGCTTTCTATGGTCCTAAATTAGAATTTATCCTTAAAGATGCTATCGGTCGTGAATGGCAATGCGGTACAATCCAAGTGGATATGAACTTGCCTCAACGTTTTGATATCAGCTATATCGGAGAAGACGGAGAAAAACATCAACCGGTTATGCTTCATCGTGCATTATTCGGATCAATTGAACGTTTCTTAGGTATCTTGATTGAACATCATGCCGGAAAACTTCCGTTATGGTTATCTCCTGAACAAGTTGTGGTTGCTCCGATTGTCAGTGAATTTGATGACTATGCAGAAGAAGTAGTATCTTTATTACGTAAAGCCGGAATTTATGCTAAATCTGATTTGCGTAATGAAAAAATAAATTACAAGGTACGTGAACACTCTGTTACCAAGATTCCGGTAATTGCGGTTGTTGGTGCCAAAGAAAGAGAAAATCGTACGGTTACTTTGCGTCGTCTCGGCTCTGATAAGCAAGAAATTTTACCTTTAGATGAATTTATTGCAAAAATGGTTGAAGAAGCTCAAATGCCAAGTCAAAACAAATAGTTATTGAGAATTGAGCATAAGTAATTAAAAAAGTACTCCGGCGTGTCCGGAGTATTTTTTATAACAAATCTCTAATCTTTTTCTCTGTCCACCTCTCTCAATAAAGGTTTGACACTTTAATTTTATTATGTTATCCTGATAATTGGAAAAGGATGAGGATAACATAATGCGAAAGATATGTATCATTTCGCTGTTATTGGCTTGTGTGAGCGTTAATATCACATTAGCTAAAGTTTGGTTATTACCGGACTATCAGCGTAAACAAATTTATTCCAATCGCATTAACGGCGAAGTAAAAGCACCTCCCCACAACAATGAGGGAGATGATTTTTCGTGTTCTGATTATGCCGGATTACTGGATTTATCAGAAATAAGCGATGATATAACCTGTAGCGAATATTACTACGGACCTAAGACTTGTTGTTCAAACTGGATCTGTAAAACCTCCTCATTTCCTTATACCGCAGAATTATGCCACTCAGAAGGCAAGATACCGGCCGGCTCATCTTGTACCGGTAAAGATGGTACGGCTTATTATCAAAAATGCGAATGTGACACAAACATATATCCTTATATTTTATCCAATTGTGAGCATATTCTGAGTGGCACCTCATGTTCTGATGAAGACGGCCTTCATTATCAGGAATGTATAACTGCTTGTGAAAAAGCAGCTAGAGAAGCTGTTTGTATCACAGATTGTGAATACGGCTGTGAAGAAACTTATCCTGATTGTGAAGACTGTTGCATAGAGTGTAAGACTTGCCCGAAAAGGAACTGCGAGGCAGAGGGTTATGTGGCAAGCAAACAATCTACATATATCTATGATGAAGAAGATATTTGTTATTTGAGCTGTGAAGATAGCACACCGTATTACAAACCTATCGGTTGTGCGATAAATTATTATGATCCCGATAATTATTGGTGTGACACATATTGTAGTTAGTCATTAGTGATTAGGATGTCATTGCTCGTGTTATTCGAACAATCTCAAAGGGATACTCCGGATAAACCGGAGTATGACAAGGAAAAAGAAAAAAACAACAAGGAGAGAAAAGATGAAAAAATTAGCAATCTTAAGTCCGTTAGTAATACTGATGGCGTCAACATCTTTAGCGCAGGACAGTTGTATCGTGCGCCCTTCTTGTGCTGATATGGGATACACCAAAACGGTCAGTGATTGTAGCGGAAAAACTACCCTAAAGTGTCCGTTTGACCTCACAAAAGTCAGTTGTGAGGATGATACGCAAACGACAGATAACAAGCTGATAGATTATGATGCTGTTATTCCTAATACTTCCTTATCACATGTATCTTACCGTGATAACTATGGACGTTTTTATGAAGCGGCAATAGCCCCATATGATGGATGTTTTTTGGGTCGCACAACAGTTAATCCTTGGATAGTTACCGAATTTAAGGGGGAGGTTTTGTCAACTACTCAGGCTTGTGTCAAAAAAGGAGATCTAGCTGAATATGCTAGTTTCTTCTATTTTGCTCCATATGTTGGGAGTGGAAAAATAAAATCTGCTAGTAATTGTGAAATAGGAGATTTTTATTTTTCAGATAATACTTGTTCATCTACATCACATGTAGAAAAAACTAAGGTTGGAATTGTTATTGATACGAGCAAGAGATTATTGGTTTCACCCTCGTTATACTATTCCTTAAGAACATCTGGTCATTATAATAAGGATGTTACGTGGTCATATGCCGTAGATTATTGTAACAATATGACTAGAGGAAATAAGAGTTGGTATTTACCATCTGGTCAAGAACTAAAAAGTTATCTTTCATTTCTTTCGGCAAGAGTTTTCTTTTATGAATTTTACTTTTGGACATCAACAGAATCCAGTTCGAAGGCACAGATATGCAATACGTATGATGGTTGTTATTTAGACTATAAGAGTAATAGTTACGGTGAGAACACTGACGATAAATACTCAGCTGTTTGTTTTGCCAATTACTAAGTAAGATAAATTTGGGATGAAATATATGATATTTTTAATGCCTAAAACTAAAAAAACTTGTTGTGTTTTTAATTAACTGTGTATATGCTAGGCATAATTTGTTTGGAGTTATGTATCAGACTCGTCTTTTTTGATTAGACATAAGAGATTTTTATAAAAGGCAAAATTTGATATGGCTCCTCATCATAAGGATAGGATGCTACCAAGCAAATTTTAATGAGGTAAATTTTACCGGACGGATTTTTTAATAAAGCCCAATAATCAATAAGAAATAAAAAACGGCTTTGCAGACATTAATGAGATTAAAAATTGAAGTTATTAGATGTTTTTAGGTTTTTAATAATCAGCGCATATTGAAATTTGCGCATTTTGTCTTTTTAAAAAATCTCCGGAATAGCAATAAAATAGCTACACATAGCAATGTGTAACTTTAAGATTTTGGAGAAATTAGATGACTAAAAGAATGCTGATTGATGATACTCAGCCGGAAGAAACCAGAGTTGTAGTATTAGACGGAAATCGTCTTGAAGATGTGGAATTTGAAACAACTCATCGCCGACAAATCAAAGGTAACGTTTATTTGGGAAAAGTAATGCGGGTAGAGCCGTCATTGCAAGCTTGTTTTGTGGACTATGGCGGTAACAAACACGGATTTATGGCATTTGGCGAAATTCATCCTAATTATTATAATGTTTCTGCCGAAGAAATTGCCGAAATTGAGCAAGAAGTTAATGAATTTATTGAAAACAAAAAACAGGCAATAAAAGAGCGTGAAGCTGAAAGAGAAAGAATTCGTCAAGAAAAAGCTGCTTTGCGTGCTGCTCGTGAAGCCGAAAAAGCACGTCTTGCCGCAGAAGCCGAGGCACAAAAAGAAGCAGAGGCTACCATTGCAGAAGATGATAACATTGCCGAAAATATTGTTGAGGCGGTTATTGAGGCTCCGGTTACCGAAAGCACAGAAAACCATGTTGAGGCTCTTCTTTCTGCCGAAGAGGATACCGAAACTAAAAAGCCTCAGAAGAAACGCTTGATGAAAAAACGTATTCGCAAACAAGAAGAAGCTCGTAAAGAAGCAGAGGCTGAAGCAGCTCATACGGAAACAGCCAATAATGAAAACGAAACCGCTCCGCTAAAAGTTTTGTCTGATGATACCGGATGTCGGGAAGAAATTGTATCTGAAAATGTAGAAAATATCAAAGATGAAAATGATATTGATACAAAACCGCAAAATGTTATTGACGAAGATTTTGACATTGATGATGAAGATGACGATATTGATTTTGAATTACAACGCAAATTAATGTGCGCAAGAAAATTGTTTCATCGTCATAAAATACAAGATGTAATACAAGAAGGACAAACGGTTTTAGTACAGGTTGTTAAGGAAGAACGCGGTAACAAAGGTGCGGCACTTACAACTTATTTGTCTTTAGCAGGACGTTATTGCGTATTAATGCCGAATAGAATTAAAAGCGGTGGAGTATCTCGCAAAATTACCAATGCTGCGGACAGAACAAGATTAAAAGGAATTGTTAAAGAACTGCCTCTTACTACGGATATGTCTATCATTGTACGCACTGCCGGCGAAGAAAAAACCAAAACCGACATTGTCCGTGACTATAATTATCTTATCAGAACTTGGAATAAAATTCGTTTAGATTCATTGAGTTGCAAAATACCTTCTTTAGTCTATGAGGAAGGAGATTTAATCAAACGTGCTTTGCGAGATATTTATACTAAAGACATCTCTGAAATTATGGTTGCCGGTGAAGAAGCATATAAACATTCAAAAGATTTGTTCAGAATACTCTCGCCGCATAATCTTAAAAAGATAAAAGCTTATCGCAATGATGAAATACCTTTGTTCCAGCGCTTTCAGGTGGAAGGACAGCTTGATAAATTGCATGATACAACCGCACAATTGGAATCAGGCGGATATTTGGTAATCAACCCGACAGAAGCTCTGGTATCTATTGATGTAAACTCCGGACGTGCTACCAAAGAAAAAGATTTGGAAGAAACCGCCCTCAAAACGAACTTGGAAGCCTGTGATGAAATTGCACGCCAATTAAGGTTGCGTAATTTGGCCGGACTTGTTGTTATTGATTTTATTGATATGGACGAACCGGCAAACAACCATGCGGTTGAAAAAAGAATGAAAGAGGCTCTAAAAAAAGATCGTTCAAGAATTCAGGTCGGTAAAATGAGTATGTTTGGCTTGTTAGAGTTATCTCGGCAAAGAATCCACTCCGCTTTTTGGGAAAGTAATTATCAGACTTGTCCGCATTGCCAAGGAAAAGGAATTGTTCGGACGACGGAATCCAGTGCCGTATATATTTTGCGCGCAATTGAAGAAGAAGGTATTAAAAATCGTTCGTCCAAAATTAATGTTTATATTCCGTCTGATATTGCTATTTATATTTTGAATCAAAAACGGCAAATGCTTGCGGAATTGGAACAAAAATATAAATTAGCCGTAATTATCAGTGCTGATGATAGTATTAAGTGCGTAGCAGACTATAAGATTGAACGTACCAAGCAAACCAAAGAGGAGAAAAAATCAGCAACAAAAATACAAGAAGCCGTTGAAGAAACTCCGATTATTAAACCGGAAGAAATTGAAGCTGAAATCAATTCTGTTCAAGAAACTGAAAATACGGAACAACCGGAACAATATATTGAGCGCAGACGCGGGCGCGGTGATCGCCGTTTCGGACGTAATCGTTTTGATCGCCGACGCGGAAGAGGCAATCGGTATGAAAATGAAAATACTGCTCCCGCAGTTAAAGAACACCAAGAAGCAATTATATTATATGACAGTCACGACAACTCTGCACAACCGGATACTCCAACAGAAAAACCGGCTAAGGAGAAATCTACTTGGTGGAAAAAACTTATAAAAGGATAAAAAAATATTTTCAACTTAAGATAATCGGCAGTTTATTTCTGCCGTTTGTCTTAAGTATAAATTTTGCTTATGCACAAGGTGTCAGACTAATAAGTGATGCTGAAACCGAGCAGTTATTGCTTGATTTGGCTAAGCCTTTATTTGAGGCGGCAAAAATACCGTTTGAAAATCGGGAAATATATATTGTAGAAGATAATTCTCTAAATGCCTTTGTTGCAGAAGGTAATAATTTGTTTGTTCATACCGGAACAATTATGGCGGCTCAATCTCCTGATGAACTAAGCGGTGTTATTGCGCATGAAATCGGGCATATTGCCGGCGGACATATTTTGCGTCAGAAGCTGAAAAATAAATCTTTACAAGAGGTATCTTTGTTTTCGGTAATTGCGGCCGGTGCGGCTGCGGTAATCAGCGGTAATCCTGATGTTGCAATGGCCGCTATGCTCGGAACACAAAATTCGGTATTAACTAATTATACAATGTATCGTACAAGTGAAGAACGGTCGGCAGATGAAACCGCTATCGGACTTTTGAAACAAACCAAACAAAGTCCGCAAGGAATGTTAAATTTTATGAAAAAACTTGCTAATCATACCAAATTGCAAGGAATTGAAGAAACTCCGTATTTTAGAACTCATCCGCTAACACAAGAAAGAATCAGCTTTTTTGAACAAGCTGTAAAAAAATATTCCTATCCGACAACGTTCAATTTGCAACATCGCTTTGCTATGGTCAAGGCAAAATTAAAAGCTTTTTTACAAACACCGGAACAGACATTAAGGCAATACCCGATTAACGATAAATCCGGACCGGCGCAATATGCAAGAACGATTGCTTATTTTAAGCAATTGAAATTGAGCTTAGCTCAGCAAGAACTGGCAAAGTTATTACAAAAAAATCCTGATAATCCTTATTTTTATGAACTTAAAGGACAAATATATTTAGAAACCGGAAAAGCAAATAATGCTAAAATTGAATATCAAAAAGCTTTGCAACTTTTGCCAAACTCACCATTGTTGCAAATCAGCTTAGCGCAGGCAATTTTAGAAGCCCAACCAAATGTTGATGATGTGCAACAGGCAATTAATCTTATAAATAAGGCTATGATAAAACGTCCGACCGCTTTTGGCTGGTTGCTCTTGGCCAGAGCATACGGAGCGCAAAAAAGGTATGCACACGCTCAATATGCTTCTGCTGAATATTCGGTTAGAATTGGAGCAATAGATACCGCAAAATTACAACTGAAAAAAGCTTTGGAATTTAAGCCAGATGCACAATTAAAACTTAAAATATCCGATCTGAGCGAAAAAATTAAGTAAGGATATCTTACCATATTTATTAAAAAATGGTTAAAAAGTTCTTTTTTTGATTGTAACCACCGAAAGTAATGGTTATTATATAATTAAGTGTATTTGTATATCAACAGAGTATCTTAAAAATGAAAAAACTAAATAAATGTTTTTGGGTATTAGCTTTCGTATTGTTGGCAAATATTGCTAATGCGGCAGTTACATTATTATCCGGATATCAGGAAGGTACAACCGAGGGATCTACTCCATATACTCCGGTAATGATGATGGCTCCGCCGGCACCGTTAGCCGATGTAGGAATGTGTAGTACAAGCACTCATCCGGTTTGTGCCAGCGGATATTATGAAGAAACGGGGGAAGCTTGCATGCAAACGTATAAAGCCGTTGTCCCTATTCAATGCTGTGATGCCGATGATGGCAGCGAAGATCAATGGGACTGTTTGATACCTTGTTCCAGCTTTACACAAAAATACAGTGATGTTACATTGTATGATGAGTGGTGTTATGATATAAATGCAGAAATTGGTGTTGGAGCTTGTAAGGTTGATGGCACTAACTCTTGGAAATATGCGTGTAAATGTTCTTCATTATATTCATCATACGCAATTCCCAGTTGCTCGGCTCCCAAAGTATTGGATAGTGATAATGACGGTGTTGCAGATGATCCTGACAAATATACTTGTTATGCCGGCGGTATTAATGATGACGGCTCTTATATTAAATTATATAAACCGGCAGTATGTCGTAATCCCTTGTGTGAAAATAATGTCGGTACTGAGTTAGATTTTGATGCTGTGGTTGAAAGCTTAATTTATGATGATAAAATGGATTTTCAATCTATGCAAATTTCCGGTAACGGATGTGCAAATCGTTTTTATGATGGACACCCCTACAATAGTTCTGCTACTAATCAATGCCGTAAGTTGATTGAAATTGCATCCCCTGATATGTTTCAATATGCAGATGTAGATATCTGTTCTTGCCCTAGTGACTACTATGATATGAGTACGTGGAAAACTAAATTCGGACGCGATTATGTGCCATTAGTTACGATTGACAGAAATGATACCCTACCCAAACTAACCGGCGGAGTTTGTTTTTGGAATGCCTTAAACAGTAGTATGGTGACTGCCCAAAATGACACTTCAACCATTACAATAGATGGTAGTGATACTATATCTACCACCTCTTGGAAAGTACATAATAATGATTATTCTGCTTTGAGTTCTGCTAACGGTTTCTTTTATAATGGCAGTGCCGGAACTCCTTGTGAAGACTGGGAAAAAACATTAATTAAAAACCAATATGATGAAAAAGGTTATAACTTTATCTATGCCGGAGGCTGCCCTTCCGGTGCCGAACTACGAACATGTGCTTATGCTTTTGACCTGGGAATAGGATTACCGTCAGGCTCACAATTGTACGAAGAAGTATCTTTCTGCGCATGTAAACGCAATAACAATAATGATACAATTTATACGGCTTGCTCAAGCCCAAACATCGGCGGTGGCGATTCTTGCAGTTTAGAAAATGGTACTTTATACCAATACTGCCTGCCGCAATGTGAAGAAAAATTTGTTGACCTAAATTATATAACCACTCAGTGTACAAATACCGACGGAAAAATAATTACCCAATCTCCGATAGGAGAATATAAACCCGGTGCAACTCAAACAGAACGTGATCTTTGGATTGAAAACAACCAAAATAACTTATGCTTTGAAGGTGCCGGCAGCAGCTCAATCAAATGGCAATGCGGATGTCCGGAGGATTGGAAAACTTGTGTGGATGGTGATGGAGATGGCATTGGACCTGCTTGTCCGTTTGCCAGCGATGGAGTACTGCGCTATGAACAATGCGGAACGATTTGCGACAATACCAAAGATACAATCGTAGATACAGAAGAACTTTGTACAAACGGAACGCCTGCCGGCGAGGCTACACAATGTTTTATGCAGGAAAATGCTGATCTTAAATATATTTGTGATTGTACCGAGGGTTATCAAAGTATATATGAAAAATGTGGTGCCGCTGATGCGACTGCTTGCGATAATGACAACACCTGCAAAACATGTAAAGCTGAAACTCTCGGTTGGGGTGAAGTGTGTAAGTATGATAATGTAGAAACATCTGATGACGGCTATAATAATAAATTTTCAGAATTTTGCACTGTTTGTAGTGCTTTTGATGAAGATAAAGTAGATGATAAAAATGATTGTTATTATCCTGGTCATGTAGATACTTGTTGTGAGGATGATGACGGAGATGCTTTGGGAGATACCGAAAAATATATATGCCGGTGTCCGTATAATTACCAAACTATTGCTGAATATTGCAATAATAATGCTTCCTGTATAAACAACACTCAAGGAAACGGTATTCCTTGTACTTATGAGGGAGAAAATAAATATGGCAGTTTTGGAACTTCTTGTCCTACAGACGGCACACAATTATATGCCAGTGCCGCTCAATGCGTGGATAGCAGCGGAACCAGAATGAATGCCACTCCTTGTACAAATCAAAACGGAGAACAGAAATATACTTGTAGTTGCAAATCTAATTATATGACTTTAGATGAATACTGCAGTGGTAAAGGGTCTAATTGCAAAAATGAATATATTCCAATGCAGCTCCCTCAATGTACATTGGACACTGAAGTCAAATATAGTGATTTTAGGCGCAAATGTCCGACCGGTGTAGATACTGTCAGCACAGTAGCTCAATGCTCTCCGGGAGTTGAAAATTATAAATGTTATGATGCAGATGGAACACAACATATTGTTTGTAAGTGTGCAACCTCTTGGAAAACGCTGCTCGGATATTGCCAATCTTTAGGAATAAGCAATGCAACAACTTGTGAAGCAACTTATAAACCTGTCGGCAATGCTTGTACTATAGATGGCGGCGAAAAATATGCAAGTTTTATAAGAATTTGTCCGACAGGCAGAGATTTTCAGACCAGTCCGAGTTGCGGCAATGGTGCTACGGGGATTCCTTGTGATGATAACGGAACAACCAAATATATATGCGAATGTCCAAGTACATACCAGACTTTTGATGAATTTTGCGCCGGAAAAGGTGATGGATGTAAAAACGAATATACTCCTTATGGCGAAGCATGTACTTTTGAAGATTCTTCAGATCCTAAATATGGGCGTTTTATAAAAATTTGCCCTAATGACAGACCCTCCAAATCAACTGAAGATGAATGTACATCCGGTGTTGACTTTGAATGTATTGATGGAGGTACGGAAAAGTTTGTTTGTAAATGCCCGAGCAATTGGTATGATAGCAGTAATTGTTCCGGAAATAAAGAACCTGCCGGTAATAGTTGTGATTTTGAAAGCTATGCTAACCTGAAATATGAGCTTTGCTTGGGTAAGTGTGATACCATAACTACTAACGGTAGCAGTATAATTTACCTGAATGAAAATAATGCTTCTGAACAACAATGTAAATTTACCTTAGGAGAAGGAGCAACCTATGGTTTTAGCCAGTCTGAACCCAGATGTAGTAAAGATAATGCTCCGATGTATCCATGTTATTGCGGCACAAATTATTCGGAAACATGCGAATTAAGCCAAAATAAACTTCCGCCTGATAACCCGCAAACCTGTACGGTTGACGGAACAGTATATTACAATCAATGTAAAGCTAATGATTGTAAAGCAGAAGCTCCTAATGTTGCAATAATAACAGATACAAATATTAATGCTGATCCGAGTGAACTATGCGCAAATGCCGGATTTGGTTCCGCTGTCAGCGGGCGCAGATGCGGATTTAGCCAAATAGAATGTATTTGTGATACATCCGTCTATAATGATATTTGTAAATATCCGCTATCTGCTCCGGATGATCCTAATGCACCATGGTGTAAATACGGTGATGGCAATACTTTAATGAAAAACGGTAAGCCACATTATAAGACTAAAGATTGTAGCACTAAAGATATATTAGGAAAATGTGGAGAATATATCTTAAATGCTGATGGAAGTCACAACTATTCTGTAACAATACATGTAACAGCCAGTGATACATTATGTAAGTCTAAATATGGCACAGGAGCAACGCCGGTTTTATGCGATTATGCAGATAATCCTAACCGCCGCGCATACAACTGTTGGTATAATGAAAAAGATTATATTTGGACAGAATATAATTGCCCGATAAGACACGTTTTTGGTAAAAATTATGTTTATAAAAACGGGGTAAAGCATCATGATACTTGTGATTGCCATCCGAATTATAAATATCATAAATTTAATTGTAACAAAACCTTGTCCGGTGGTGCTTGTATCCAAAAACTAACTACTAAACAAGTTAATAATGATACAACGTTACGAACAGCTGTAGCTAACGGAAGAATTAATGTAGGACAGAATATTCAGCTCTACGGATATTGTAAGTAGCTATTAGTGATTAGGCGTAAGGAAATAGACATTTTACTTTCACCTTAATAGGGAAAGCTCAAGATATGTGTGAGTTAAAACTAACCCCTTATTAAGCAAATCCGAGACATTTGTAAAACGATACTCCGGACAAGCCGGAGTATGACAAAGTCATTGGAAATTTAAATAATATAAAATCAGAGGTATTAAATGCTTTATTATTTCCTTTGTAAAGAATTGAAAAACTTTTGAATAAATGCATTTCTTTTTTACATTTTTTAGCTTCTTTCTGTCGCTTGGCATTTTCTTCTTTTTCTTTTAACTGACGTAGCCTTTGTTTTTCTACAGTAATATGTTCTGCAATATCCTTTTGAGCTTGTTGAATAATTTTTGTTATTTCTGGATTTTCGTGTTTTATTTTAGCGGTTTCTATATTCTCAGAGAAAACTTTATGGCCGCCATTTGAATGAACAGTATTACTTTTAGCATAAACCTCCTCAGAATACACTTGTTCACATGCAGAAGTAATATCTTTATATCTACAACCTAATTTTGATTTTGCTTCAATATCTACAACCAAATTACACCAGCTATTACTTTCACAATCACGTAATTTTTCACCTTGTTCTTGGTAAAAAGTAAATTTAACTTTACCTTTATTGGTTGTATATTCAATTTCAGCTCTTTCTTTATCTAAATCTACTTTAATTTTAGTTTTTTTATATGAAGAACTCAAAAAATTAGTATTATCCATAATTTTATTTCCTTAGTTTACTATTATACATAACTTACTATTATAATAATTCGGTGTACGATTTTAATTATAGCACAAACAAACGTTTTGTAAATATAAAACCATATAGATTAGACAATATTTTTCTATTTTTTTATAATATAAACAAGAAGAAGTTCGGTTATTGATTATTTCATTAATGATCAACTTTATTTATATTTTATCTTTAGAGTTGCTAGTTATATAAATTATCGATTATCGACAATCGATAAATATCAAGAATGAAGCCGTTAGAATTATTTTTATCCATAACAAAAAACCCCTCACATTTTGAAGTGAGGGGATTTAATAACAAACATAAACAAGGGAGGAGGATATGTTTGGAAGATCTGGCAACGACTTACTCTCCCGCGCCTTAAGACGAAGTACCATCAGCGCTAAAGGGTTTAACGGCCGAGTTCGGAATGGGATCGGGTGGGACACCTTTGCTATAATCACCAGATCATCCAAACACATCCTTAATTAGGATTAGAGTATCTTTTTTTTGAAGATTATTTATACGTAAAAAATCAAGCCAATCAGATTATTAGTATCAGTTAGCTAAACACATTACTGTGCTTACACACCTGACCTATCAACGTGGTGGTCTACCACGATCTTAATTGGGATACCTAGTTTCAAGGTGGGTTTCCCGCTTAGATGCATTCAGCGGTTATCCCGTCCGAACTTAGCTACCCAGCGTTGCTCTTGGCAGAACAACTGGCACACCAGAGGTTCGTTCATCTCGGTCCTCTCGTACTAAAGACAAATCCTTTCAAGTATCCTACAC
>JAFTII010000006.1 GCA_017457005.1 Alphaproteobacteria bacterium
TAATAGTACAGATTTAGGTTGTGATACTTATTGGTCTGATTGCTCAACTAAGTGTGAAGTCGGAAAGACCTGTGTACCAACCGACTGTTCGGCTTATACACTGACTTCTTGTCCTGCCAATACCACTTGTGAGAGTTGTGATATAGGATGTAATCAGGGAACTAAGTATAAAGTTACCAAGTGTTCACTTGGATATTATTTGCAAAATGGAGTTTGTACAAAGATAGATGGTGTTATCGGATTACGTTACAATGTTACCGCAGCCAATGGGTCAGTAAAATTTACAACGGGGAGTTCATCTAATGAATCCGGAAGTTTTACTGTAGATTGGGGTGATGGAATTGTAGAAAGTTATAATGGAAATACTTCAGTTTCGCATACTTATACAGAAACAGGAGATTTTGATATTGTACTTAATGGAGATATAAAATATTTTGCTACGTCAACATCAACTAACGCAAATATAACCCACCTGTTAAGTCTGAATTTACCTAGTGTTTTAAGCTATAGCAAAGCTTTTCACAATAAAACAACTATTATAAGTACTATCCCTGAACTTCCGCCTAATTTGACAAATGGGTATTGGATGTTTTATGGTTGCACAAAATTAACAGGAAATATTCCTATATTACCAGATACACTTGTAGATGGTACTTCTATGTTTGCTAGATGTGAAAAATTAAGTGGAGATATTCCAAAATTGCCCTCAACATTGACAGAAGTTGTAGGTATGTTTCAATTATGTAAAGGATTAAAGGGAACTCTTGATAATGCTAATCTTGAAAATACTCAAATTAGAGATGGTCGTTCAATGTTTGAGTATTGTTCTGGTTTAACCGGAAGTATTCCGGCTTTACCATCAACGTTGGTTTATGCTAACAGAATGTTTAGTGATTGTAGCAGTTTAAATGGAAGTCTTAGCAGTACCAATTTAAATAACACCAGTATTGTTTATGCGGATGAGATGTTTTATGGGTGTAGTAATTTGACTGGTAACATTCCTGAATTGCCAACCTCTTTGACTTATGCTAATTCTATGTTTAGTAGTTGCAGTAAATTGACGGGTAGTATACCTGAGTTACCATCGGGGTTGATTGAAGCCATATCTATGTTTGCTAATTGTAGTAATTTAGATGGAACTATTGCAAATTCTAATCTTGGTAACACACAGATAAGTGATGGCTATACAATGTTTGCCAATTGTACTAAGTTGACAGGTCAAATTCCATCATTACCTTCAATGTTAACCGGTGGTTCATACATGTTTAGCGGTTGTGAAAATTTAACAGGCAATATTCCTGAATTGCCATCAGGATTGACAGATGGAAGCAACATGTTTTATGGTTGCAGAGGTTTAACCGGTGGCATTCCAACTTTACCAGATAGTTTGACTAATGGCTATAGTATGTTTGAGGATTGTACTTCTTTAAATGGTGTGATAACAAATTTACCGCAATCTTTACAAAACGGAAGATTTATGTTTTCTCAGTGTTATAATTTATCTGGCGAGATACCTGAATTACCGGATACATTAGTAGATGCAGGAAGTATGTTTTCCGATCTTACTTGGGTTGAAGGAAATATCCCCGAACTCCCTCCATATCTTGAAGATGCTAATCACATGTTTTCCGGTTGTAAAAATTTATCAGGCTCAATTCCTGAGTTGCCTCAAGCTTTAACTAATGGAAGTGGTATGTTCTCTAATTGTCTAGGTTTAACCGGTTCAATTCCTCAACTTCCGGATGGTTTGTATAATGCGCAAGGAATGTTTATGGATTGCACAGGTCTTGAAGGGGCTTTTCCGGAATTGCCTGATAGTTTAACAGAAGGGGCGGAAATGTTTCAAAATTGTACAGGTCTTTCAGGTGAGGTCAACAGCCTTCCTTCTAATTTGTTCAGAGCCGGAAAAATGTTTTATAATTGTACTAATTTAACGGGAACATCTCCCACAAAACCATCTGGTTTAAGGTATTATACTGATATATTTTATGGTACTACTGTTACCAATGACGGTTCTTGGCCAGATAGTGCTTGGTAAGATAAAAGCTCTAAACTATTAGTTTAGAGCTTCTTATGAATTTATTTTTTCTTACCGCGTTTGAGCGCTTTTCCTGCATAAGGATTATCTGTTTTGCGTACCGTAATTCTGATAGGAATTCCTCGCATATCAAAATTATCACGCAACTGATTTGTCAGATAACTCAAATATGCATCAGGCAAACCTTCAGGATTACTTGAAAATATATAAAATGCCGGCGGACGAGTTTTTGCTTGAGTAATATATCGTAACTTAATACGCCGTTTGTTTTTGCCAAGTGGAGGCGGATATTTATCAATCATATCAGCAAACCACTGATTTAACGGAGCGGTAGGTATTCGTATGTTCCAACGATCATATACCTTAAACACAGCACTCATCAATTTATCTAAATTTTCTTTTTTTAGAGCAGAAATAGTTACTGTCGGAACACCGTTTGCTTGCGCAAGAGAGGTTTGTAATTTATCATTTAGACGTTGCAAGGTTTCTTTTCTGTTCGCAATATCCCATTTATTAATGGCTATAACTAACGCTCTGCCTTCATCCAAAACTTGGCGAGCAATAGTTAAATCTTGTTTTTCTAATACCGCATCAGCATCCAACACCAACACCACAACTTGAGCCGTAAACGCTGCACTACGAGTATTAGCGGCAGACATTTTTTCCAGAGAATCAGATACTTTTGCTCTTTTCCGTAGTCCTGCCGTATCAACTAATGTTATTTTTCTTCCTAAATAAGACCATTCGGTAGCTATTGCATCTCTGGTAACTCCGGCCTCAGGTCCGGTAAGCATGCGTTCGTCATTAAGTAAGGCATTGACTAAAGTGGATTTGCCGACATTCGGACGTCCGACAATTGCCAGTTTGATTGGTTTTGTGCTATCTGCTTTATTATCAAATCCAATTTCGGATTCTTTTTCCGGCTGGTTTGCTTGAATTTCTTTTAATCCGTCATACAAATCCAATAGACCTAAACCATGCTCTGCCGAGAACGGTATCGGTTCATTCAAACCTAATTTATAGGCTTCATGGATACTGTCTTCTTGCAATTTACCTTCACACTTATTTGCCAAAAGGATTACCGGTTTTCCCATTTGCCGAACCAATTTTGCCAAATGTTCATCATAGGGCTGTAAGCCATCTCTGGCATCAAACATAAATAAGGTAACATCAGCTTCCGATATCGCTCTTTGTGTTTGTTCCCACATTCTTTTTTCTAAAGAATCTTCTTTAGAGTATTCATATCCTGCAGTGTCTATAACTTTAAATTTAAGGTCATTAAGCTTCGCATCAGCTTCTCTTCTGTCACGTGTTACACCGGGTTTATCATGTACTATCGCAGTTTTTCTTCCGCATAGTCGGTTAAATAATGTAGATTTACCGACATTGGGTCTTCCTATTATTGCAACTTTTAGAACCATCTTATTTTTTTCCTGTTTATTTATAAGCCAACATTTCAGCTTCATTAGTCGTAAATATTGTAGTTCCATCTGCTACAATGGGGGTAAGTTCAATGCCTTCATCAGTAGAAACATAACTGATTATTTCTCCGGTATAAGGCGAAACGGCAAATATATATCCGTTAGAAGTTGTAACCAGTAAACGATTATCTACCAATATCGGACCGGCAGCAAAGATACCGTTTTTATTATCATTGTCATTACCTTTAGGAATAGATGTATTCCATATTATTTTTCCGTTGTGTTTGTTAATTGCCAATAATTCAAAATTATTAGTCAATACATAGAGGTAATTACCTGCAACCCAAGGCTGATTAGTACTACCGAGTTCTATTTCCCAAATTCTTGTTCCAGTACGAAGTTCAATTGCAGCCAATAAGCTGTTGTAGCCGACCGCAAAAACTTTATCTCCGTCTATTACCGGATTTGCTTTTATGGTATCTATTGTTGATAATGAGTTATTGCGCCGGTGCGAAACTAACATATCTGACCACAAAGGTGTCCCCGTACTGGCTTTAAAAGCTTGCAATTCGCCGTTTGAAAAGGCCGCAACAATAACATCCATTTTTGCATCATAAGCAGGAGAAGCGCCACCAACTAAGGTTGTTGTTTCATAATCAGTGATATTCTTCCACAATTCACTGCCGTCATCAGCATTTAGAGCATATAAAGTATTATCAAATGTTTGTACTAAAACTCTTCCGGAATTAACTGTCGGAGCGATTCTGATAGGGGTATCTAAATATTTTTTCCATACTGTTTTTCCTGTTAACATATCAAGACAAAAAACTCCGCCAAATCCGGTTGTTATATAAATTTTTTTATTGAACTCGGCTATTCCGGCTCCTTTTAGTGAAGAAGATTTTTCTTCTTTATTTTGTGGTTTGAGTCGTTTTTCCCAAATTTGATTGCCGTCATCCAAACGTCTTGCGGTAACAATGCCATCGCTATCAACGGCAAAAACAACACCATAGGCAATAACCGGTACACTAATCAAATAATTTCTTTTAGAACTGCCTTCTCCAAAGCCTTCATTCCAAAGCTCTTTTAATTTAGGTGAAGCCTGTAAATGTCCCATAAGGTGCATGGCATTACCGCCATTTTGTGACCATTTATGATTAGTGTATGGCGAAGGAAGTTTTATTTTAGTCTTTCCGGCCTCAAAATCAGGACGTAAAGCACTGTCTTCGGCCATTACATTAATGCGTTGCCCGTCAATATCCAATGATTTGTTTCCAAACAATCCGCAACCGCACAACGCTAAAGCCATAAACACACAATTTATTTTTGCTCCGGATAAAAACTGCATTAGGTTTCTCCACTACTTAATCATATCATTAATAACGCTGATCATATCCATTGCTCTGTTCTTTATTTCTTCAGAACTATTAGCAGAAGCTACAATATGTTCATATTCTTTTTTAGCTTCAATAATGTTACCATCACGTATGGCAAGCATTGCTAAAATTTCATGAGCAATATTGTAGTTATGGTTGTCATTGCTTACTAATGGCTCAAGCAGTAGTTTTATTTCTTCGGAAGGTGTGTCTGTATCCAAAAGTAACATTGCTAATTTTATTGAGGCAATTTCTTTTAATTGCGGGGTTTTTGCATCGTTTTTGGCAAGATCCGTAAGCACTTCTTTAGCTTCATTATTTTTACCTTGTTGCAGATAAATATTAGCTATCTGTAATTTTGCCAAATCACTATATATGCCGCCCTTTTCAGTCAAAGAATTAAGAATTTTAAGCGCATTTTCGGAGTTACCTTGATCGGCCATTGATATTGCTACGGCGTAACTGTTGGATATTTCTTGTTCTTTTTTGTTTACCCACGCTCTGAATGTTTCAAAACTTACTGCTGCAGTAAGAGCCAATGCAACAAAAACAATAACAAATAGCCCGTATTTATCCCATAATATTTTGAGCTGATCATTTTTAACTTCTTCACTGACTTCATTAATTAAAGCATCTTCAGCCAGAATATCTTTGTTTTTCTTTTTCATCTTTGACTCCCCAAATAAGCGAAATAATACAGGTTAATATATAGCAATTCTAATAAATATCAAATCAAATTATTTAATAACTTCATGAATTAAAAAACACTTAATCCATTTTAAGTCATTTACCGGCAATTTTGCACCAAAAGTTATGGTATTGTTATCTGAAATAATTGAAACAAAATAACGTCCGCTGGCCGGATTATGAGATACTTCTATTGCTTCAATATCATCTTTTAAAATTTCATTATGTTTAGTAGAAAATAACATATATTTATGAGTATTAACTATTTTATGCTTTTTCAGTACGAGTTTTTCTTTTCTGAACAATATTAACAAAGACAATGCAATAAACATTGTTTCCATGAAAATTATACCGTATGCGGAAATTTGCATGTTTTGATAAAATAATTTGAAATTCAGCACTGTTAAAACGGTCATGGAAGATACTGCAATAACAGCCATCCAAGCCATAAAGTTATATATGTCCCAAGTGTTTTTTCGCTTAAGTACAATCTTATCTTTTCTTCTTACATATTTTAGGCTCTCGGGCAGGTCATCATAACTGTCAAAATTGTCGGTAATGACTCCTTTAGCTGCTAATTTTTTTAAGGATAAATCCAAGTCTTTGAGATTCCTTGATATTAACCCTTCATCTGTATTGATAAGCGCCGGTAACTTGAAAAAACGAGCATATTCTTTCCATTTTTTTCTAACCAGCACCGGAGATACAGATATATAAAGCGGGACGTTTTTATTAGGATCTTTATGACACAACTCAATGATATATTTGTTTGTAGTCCTAATTCCCAGTTGATAAAATACGATTCTGAAACGAACACCCAAAAAGTTTTTAATTTTTTCTTTAATGATTCTTTTTTTCCCAAATATCGGGCGATACCCTATAAGCATCTGTTTTCCGTCAAATATATACTTGCGATACCTTAAATATGATAAAACTCCGATAATAATTAAACTTAATCCGAACAGAATGAAGACAATATCAAAAAACAAAGGAGTAAAAAAAGAATGAGCTACGACGTCATTATTTAACGGCGATATTTTTTCAATATTAGTGTTGGTATATTTAAAACCTCCGATCATTTCAAGGACACCCAACGCAACTAACAAAACCCCTGTAACAATTTGAGGAAGCAAAAATCCCCAATTGGTTCGGTCAGATACTTTTGCCGGTTTTTTATTGAGGTTAAATTCTAATTTATGACTAAAATAGTTGGTTGTACTTTCACTCATTCGTATCTTCTCCCAAAGGATAAAACAACATCATACAAATCTATATTAAGCCAAAACATTTAAATAATCATCAATTTTTTAATTTATTTTAATAAACTTACGATAATCATACTAATATAACGCAATAAGCATTTAGGAGTAAAAAATTGGGTAGTATAGAAATATTCACAAATCAGACACACTCAATCATTACATTGTTAGCTTTAGTCGTCATGTTTTTTGTTTGCATATATACGACTAAAGGGCAGGAAAAACTTTTTGCTCCGTTGTGGCTGTTTTTTTTAGGAGTATTGTTAGACATTGGAGCTAACGGGGTTGCTTCTGCGGCATCGTCCTTATATGCATACGGAAAAGAGATAAATTTTTATGTTTTTGCAGAATTATTACTCTCATTGGTAGCAATGTTATTTATGGTTTTATCTGCCATCAGTTTTTCTTTAGGCGGTGGAACAATGCTGTGGCTAAGTATGATCTTGGGCATAATCGGATTCGTCGCTGTAGGGCTATTTGTTTTTATGTTTCCGGATGGAGAAGTGGTTAATGCAATGCGCCAAATATTCCCTTTAGCCGGAATAATCACTGCCGCGATAGGGTTTGGCGGACAAATTAAAGGTAAATATAAAAGCGGATTTATTGTTGCCACAATAGTTTTATCCATCGCCGCTTTGTTATTGGGTATGCGTTTTTTTGGCATAAACTACGGATCATTTTGGTATAATACAGCAATTTGTTATGCTCTTTTATCTTTAGCAATAATTATGATCAAAGTAGATTTATTAAGTCAAAAAATTGATAAAGATGGCTATGAAATAGAAAAGTACAATAAAAAAATTGAAGATATCATTCGTTTGTCTCCGTTTCCGATTCTTATATCAAAAGTCGGTGATGATAAGATACTTTTGGCAAATAATAATGCCATTAAATTATTCGGTATAGATATTGATGAGTTAGAGCGCTACAAATTAAAAGATTTTTTTGCCGATTCCGATAACCGAAAACTATTGAGCGAGCGTTTAGAAAGCGAGCGAGAAGTACAAGACTTTGAGGTTTTGATAAAAACACCATATTCAAATATGCCTTTTTGGTTGTTAGCCTCAGCAAATATTATTGATTATAATTATGAGCCGGTTTTGTATATGGCGTTTCAAGATATAACATCTAGGAAGAATAGAGAAAATGTTCTTCAAAATCAAGCGACTAAGGACCCGTTAACCTCTATTTACAATCGTCGCTATTTTGAAGAAGAAGTTGCTAAAAGAATTACTATGGCAAAGAAGCAAAAACAAGAATATTCAATTTTGATGCTTGATGCTGACTATTTTAAAAAGGTAAACGATACATACGGACATAAACTGGGCGACAGAGTGTTAATAGAGCTTGCTTCTGCCGCCGAGAGTGCTTTACGGGATAATGATATTGTAGCTCGCTATGGCGGAGAGGAGTTTGTAATATATTTAGCAAGCGCTTCAGCTTCACAAGGTATTGCTGTCGCTGAACGTTTACGCCAAAGCATAGAAAAAATCGTTGTTTTATCAGAAGATAACCGAGAAGTTAAATTCACGGTATCTATAGGAGTGTCAACTTCAGAGATTTCCGATAACATAGATGTTTTAATAAAAACTGCAGATGAGGCCTTATATCGCGCAAAACAAAACGGACGCAATCGTGTGGAACTGTTTACGCCGGACAATCTTGCAAAGTTCAATAAAGAAAATTTAAGTATGCGTAAGGATGAAAGTAGGAATCAGCATCCTGTGTTTGATAAAGAAAATACCGAAGAAATCTCTCTTTTGGACGGAGAGCAGATTATAAATGAAAATCTCTATTCGGAGGACAAGAATGAATTGCTCTGAGCAAAGCACTTGCGGAGGTTGTCCCTTTCGTCATAAGAATTTAAATGAGTACCGGAACGATAAATTTTCGCAAATAAAAAAAATCTTATCCCCTTTATCTCAATCTTTGCCATGGGGCAAACCTGTTTTTATTGATGACGGAACACGCCGAAGAGCGTCTCTTGCTTTTACATATACTCATAAAAAACTGATATTCGGTTTTAATCAAAAATCAAGTAATGTCATTATAGATATAAATAGTTGTATGCTCTTAACAGCTCGTCTTAATGCCATATTACCGGAAATCAGAAAGTTATTGTCTGAAATTTGCACTATCCCTTATCAAATAAAAAAAGGCAAAAAAATAATACACCAAAACATTTGTAAAGGAGATATCTGGGTATGTGATACTGCTAACGGAATAGATATAACTTTGGAATATGATGCTCCGATAGAGCTTGAACACCGTTTAATAATTTCAGATTTTATCAACAATAATTCTGATGTTATTAGAATTTGTCATCGCCGTAAAAATACAGATTATCCTGAACCGATAGTAGAAAAAAGCAAACCATTTATAACCATATCTTCCTTTAATGTTTATATTCCTTCCGGAACCTTTTTACAACCATCCAAAGAAGGCGAACAGGCTCTTATTGATTTAGTTTTGGAATATGCCGGAAATACAAGAAGTAAGATTTTTGATCTATTCTGCGGAGTTGGAACATTTTCTTATGCATTGTCCGCAAAAAATCCTTTAGCACATATTGTGGCAGTGGATTCGTCAAAGGAATTGTTGCAAGGTTTTCAGGAAAGTGTAAATCGCAACCGAATTCTTAATATAGAGACAAGCGAGCGCAATTTATTCAAATATCCGCTAACTTCAGAAGAATTTTATGATGCTGAAATAGTTGTTTTTGATCCGCCAAGAGCCGGAGCATCAGCTCAATCTCAAATGCTGGCAGCTATTCCGACCGATAAAAAACCGCAAAAAGTAATTGCGGTATCGTGCAATCCGCTAACATTTGTTAATGACGCTAAAATATTGTTACAAGGAGGATATAAATTAGAACACATAAATTTTGTAGATCAATTTATATATTCTAATCACAGTGAATTAGTTGCATTATTTACAAAGTTATAACTATGTTTTAAGGTAAAACAGAGATGAAAAGAATTTTATTTATATTGCTTTTATTAATTATCTGTTCTTGCGCAAATAATTCTTCACAGGTTGCGCAAGATGATTGTTTACAAGCCGAATGTCCGAATATTTTTATTTCAACTTCAAATTATCAGTTGACCCAAATAGTAAACTATTCAAAAAATTTTAAGGTGGAATTAGTCGGCTATAGCGGATATTGCTATACATATTTGCCTGCAAATATGCGGTTTGCGATTATTACTCCGCAATTGAAAGTAACACGTTTGCGTCCTTCCCAAGATACTGAAGTTGATTTTTCTTTTTATGCCAAAACTCAAAAAGGTCCGCCTGAGTTTTTGGGAAAGCGCAGTTATTTTGCTTCTGTTGATATTCCCAATCAGGAAACGGAGGTCAGTCTTGAGCCGATAAGAGTGCGGATTCCCTTAAAAAATGATAGCTTTGAAATTGAATTGGGGTTGGATTTGTCATTGGCTGAGAAAAAATATAACCAATCCGCTTCGGATAAAAATCGGATACCGGATACCGAGTTAACAACAAAAAAACAACCGCAAGAAAAGTTAGCAGAGACCTCTGAAAAAGCTAAATGTGGCTGCGGATTATAATTTTATTCATATAAAAAAGGAGAAACTGATGTTTTGCAAT
Source organism: Alphaproteobacteria bacterium (assembly GCA_017457005.1). GTDB lineage: Bacteria > Pseudomonadota > Alphaproteobacteria > RF32 > CAG-239 > CAZU01. The sequence continues at coordinate 10,391 of JAFTII010000006.1, forward strand.
AAATGCCAATCCCGAGAACGTTTAATGTCTTCTGCAATTCGTTTTTTGGCAGCAGATGCTATTAATAAGTCTAATTCCGGACACCCGGGAATGCCTTTAGGAATGGCAGATGTAGCCACGGTATTGTTTTCTAAGTTTATTAAAGTTAATCCGAAAGATGCCGGCTGGTTTGACCGAGACAGATTCGTTCTTTCTGCCGGACATGGTTCAATGATGCTATATTCGCTTTTATACCTTCTCGGATATAAAGATATTAATTTAGATGATATTAAAAATTTCCGCCAATTAGGCTCTAAAACAGCCGGACATCCGGAATACAAACATCTTGGCGGTGTGGATATGACTACCGGTCCGTTGGGGCAGGGAATTAGCTCTGCTGTAGGAATGGCGTTGGCAGAAAGAATTATTGCCAATAAATACGGTAATGATGTGTGTAATCATTATACCTACGTTTTTGCAGGAGATGGCTGCCTCATGGAGGGCATTTCAGAAGAGGCAATTTCTTTAGCGGGACATCTGAGACTGAATAAGCTTATAGTGTTTTGGGATAATAACAATATTACCATTGACGGTAATGTTAGTTCTGCAAGTTCTACCGATCAGATCAAGCGTTTTAAGGCATGCGGATGGAATACCGCCAGCATAGACGGCCATAATTATCATCAAATCGCCAAAGCTGTCAAAAAGGCGCAAAAATCATCCCGACCGACACTTATATCCTGTAAAACCGTAATAGGTTATGGAGCTCCCAATAAATGCGGTACTTCCAAATGTCATGGTTCTCCGTTGGGAGTTGAAGAAACTGAAGCAATGCGTAAGAGCTTAAATTGGAATTATGCACCGTTTGAAGTTCCTGCAGAAGTATTAAAAATGTGGCGAGAAGCCGGCAAACGCTCAGAAGACAGCTATAAACAATGGGTGGAAAAATCTAAATATAAAGGTAAAGAATTTCTGGACATTATTAATGGTAAATTACCTAAAGGTTGGGATAAGGATCTGCAAACATTAAAGATTAATGCGGTCAAAGATCATACCAAAGTAGCTACTAGAAAAGCCTCGCAAATGTGTTTGGAAGCAATCGTACCAAATATACCGCAAATTGTAGGTGGGTCAGCGGACTTGGCAGCTTCAAATTTGACACTTGTTCAAGCTTCTAAAACTATTACAGCAAAAGATTATAACGGCAATAACGTAATGTATGGAATCAGAGAGCATGCTATGGCTGCAATAATGAACGGAATGGCTTTGCATGGTGGCATTATTCCGTTTGGTGGAACGTTTTTTGTTTTTTCTGATTACATGCGTCCGGCGATTCGTTTATCTGCACTTATGGGTTTGCGTGTTATTTATGTTCTGACACATGATTCTATAGGCGTAGGAGAAGATGGTCCGACTCATCAGCCGATTGAGCATTTAGCATCATACCGTTGTATGCCCAATGTTTTAACTTTTCGTCCTTGTGATGTTGTTGAGACTGCGGAAGCTTGGCAAGTTGCATTAGAAACAGAAAATAAACCAAGCCTTTTGACTCTTTCACGACAAAATCTTCCAATGTTAAGAGATGATGTATCTGAAAATTTAACACTAAAAGGCGGATACATAATCAGTGGCGATTCTAAAAAACGTCAAGCCACTATTATTGCTACCGGTTCAGAAGTTTCTTTAGCCATTTCTGCTAAAGAAAAATTAGCAGAGGAAGGAATTAATGTTGCGGTTGTCTCTATGCCGTGTTGTGAGCTTTTTGATGCTCAGCCCGAACCTTATCGCCAAGAAGTACTTGGAGAAGCTCCTCGTGTCGCCGTAGAGGCCGGGGCAAAATTCGGTTGGGAACGATATGTAGGGTGTGATGGCGATATCATCGGAATGGATGGCTTTGGTGCTTCCGGTCCGGCTGAGGAATTGTATAAATATTTTGGAATTACGGTGGAAGAAGTTGCTGAAGCTGTAAAAAATTGCATCAAAAAATAAACAAAAAGGACCTGAAACATTTGTTTCAGGTCCTTCGTTATCTGCAAATTGCTAATAAATAAACCTATTTTATTTGGAGGATGATTATGGTTTATAAAATTAGTTCAATTCTACAGATAAAACCCATATAAATACAGAGAACGAATCTGTTATTTGTCATTATTTTAAATATTTTGGCTAATATGTCAATAAATAAAACTGCTCATAATTTGCGATGAGCAGTTTTATTGTTTTAAAACAAAAAGTTAGTGCTGATATTTTTTTATTTTAGGTGTTTTACCGTTATATCTATATCGTCAATAAAATCCCCTATTTCTTGTTCATGTTCAAGTTCTTCTTTAAGTATTTTAGCGGAGATTCTATATGTTTCATAATCTTTACCGAAAGTTATATCGCATATTTTTTGATATCTGGCTACAGCACAACGTTCGGCTATCAGATTTTGTTGGAGCAATGTCACAACATAAGGATCAAGAGGAGCATCATATTTACAATTTGCAACAGTCTTCCAATTTTCCGGATCCAATACCGGTGTCCCGCCAAGTTGAATAATCCTTTCGGATAACCACTTTGCGTGTTTTAATTCTTCATTTGCATGTTCTTCAAATTCTTCTGTTACTGAAGTTCTCATAGGTCCTGTTGCCACTTGAGCTCCAACCCAATATTGATAATATGCCAGCCACTCTTCAGCAAAAGCAGCATTAAGTTCTTTAACGATTTCATCTTTATCAATTTTGATAATTTTTTGTGCCATTTCGCCCATTACAAACCTCCTTGATAAAATTTTGGCTGAAAAATAGGTAGTCATTAATGTTAAAAATTCAAGCTGAAATTAACTTGCTATTAAAAAAAATCAGTTTAAAGTGATAGTAATATAAAAAGGAAGATTTTATGGTAAAAATAGCTCCAAGTATTTTATCGGCAAATTTTGCTAATTTGGCTGAAGATATAAAACTTTTGGATGTCGCTGGTGCAGACATGATACATTTTGATGTAATGGATGGTTGTTTTGTACCAAACATAAGTTTCGGTGCCGGAGTAATCAAAAGTGTCCGCCCTTTGACCAACCTTATTTTTGATGTTCATCTGATGATAAATGAACCACATGATAAAATAACATGGTTTTCAGAAGCCGGAGCAGATATTATTACAATCCATGCCGAAGCTTGTTCAGATATAATAGCTTCGTTAAAAAAAATAAGATCTTTAGGATGTAAAGCAGCCATATCGCTTAACCCTTCCACTTCTGCAGAAACAATAATCCCATTGTTGGATTATTTGGATATGGTTTTGATAATGAGCGTTAATCCCGGATTTGGCGGTCAAAAGTTTATGAATGAGCAGTTAGCTAAGATCAGAACAGTAAAAAAAATAATTGCCGGAAGAGATATTGTTATAGAGGTTGATGGAGGTATAAATAAAGATACCGCACCGTTGGCAATATCTGCCGGTGCTGATATTTTGGTTGCCGGCACCGCAATACTAAACGGTGATGATTATCAGGCAAATATAAAATCTTTGCAAAATCCAACAGGAGAAAAATAATGCAACATACTATAATGATTGTAGAAGATGAAGAAGCAATTGCATTAATGCTGAGATATAATTTAGAAAAAGAAGGATATAAGGTTGTTGTAGAGGGGCGGGGTAATCATGTTATTGCAGAAATAGAAAAACATTGCCCATCTGTTATTTTGTTAGATTGGATGCTACCGGAATTATCAGGTGTGGAGATCTGTCGTTTGGTACGCTCTAAGCCGGATATTAAATCTATTCCGATTATTATGCTCACGGCTAAAGGAGAAGAAGAGGATAAAATAAAAGGTTTGAATGCCGGAGCAGATGATTACGTTACTAAGCCGTTTTCTATTCCGGAATTAATGGCGAGAGTTAAAACGCAACTTCGTCATTCTCCGGAGCCGATAGCTGAAAAAGAATTGTTGTTTGAAGATATTCGTATGGACTTGATAGAAAAAAAAGTTTTTCGCGGAGAAACCTTTATTCACTTAGGACCTACGGAGTTTCGTTTGCTGAAAATGCTTATGGAAAATCCCGGAAAAGTGTTTTCTCGTGAATATTTGCTTAAGAATGTATGGGGTGATAATATTTATGTGGAATCACGAACTGTTGATGTTCATATTCGCAGATTAAGACGTTCCCTTAATAATTATGGTCCTGACTATATACGAACCGTACGCGCAACTGGATATTCCATAGACATTACTGAATAAATAATTAAAATTACTAGGAAAATAAATATGTCTCTTAAGTTTGAAGTTTTAAAAACTCATGGTAAATCAAGACGAGGTAAACTATACACCAAACACGGAATTATAAATACACCGGCGTTTATGCCGGTAGGTACTTGTGCAACCGTAAAAGCAATGATGCCGGAATCCGTAGCTTCCACCGGTGCGGAGATATTATTGGGTAATACATATCATCTAATGCTCCGTCCGGGTGCTGATTTAGTAGCCAAAATGGGCGGTTTACATAAGTTTATGAATTGGGACAAGCCTATATTAACAGATTCCGGAGGTTTCCAAGTTATGAGCTTATCCGGACTACGTAAAATAAAAGAAGAAGGAGTTAGCTTTTCTTCACATGTAGATGGTAAAAAATTCTTTTTATCTCCTGAAGAGTCTATAAAAATACAACATAAGTTGGATTCTAATATAACTATGTGTATGGATGAGTGCGTAAAACTTCCTGCGCCATATAATAAAGTTAAGCAGTCTGTAGAAATGTCTATGCGCTGGGCAAAAAGAAGCCGTGACGCTTTTGTTGATAGAGACGGATACGGTATTTTTGGCATTCAACAAGGAGGAGACTACGAAGACCTTAGAGCATATTCGGCTCAAAAACTTGTAGATATCGGATTTGACGGATATGCTATAGGCGGTTTGGCCGTTGGAGAAGGACAAGAAACTATGTTTAAGGTTTTAGATTATGCTCCATCTCAACTTCCTGAAAATAAGCCCCGTTATTTGATGGGTGTCGGACGCCCTGATGATATTGTCGGTGCGGTTTTGAGGGGAGTTGATATGTTTGACTGTGTAATGCCGACACGTTCCGGCAGAACATCGCAAGCATTTACGGCACGAGGAACTATCAATATTCGTAATGCACGCCACCGAGAAGATCCTCGTCCTTTGGAGGAAGGTTGTGATTGCCCCCTTTGCAAAAACTATACTCGTGCATATATACATCATTTACAAAAATGTAATGAAGTTCTTGCTGTAATGTTGCTCACTTGGCACAATATTCGTTATTATCAGCGCCTGATGCAAGGATTGCGTGATGCAATAGAAAACGAAACCTTAAAAGAATTTGTTGAGAACTTCTATACAAATCAAGCTCTTGGAGACATAGAGGAGATTTAAGAATGGATAACCGAAATTGTGATGCTGCACCAAAAAATTTACGCGTTTGCGTTTCCGGAGGTCACCGAGATGGAAAGGACTCTGTTTATGTAGAGGAGTGCTATAAGCTGGGTGCTAAAATTGCAAAAATGGGATTTCGCTTGGATTACGGTTTTTCTAATTCCGGTGTTATGGGGGCGGTTGCCCGAGGAGTTTTAGATAACTGGCTTGAGCGAAAAGATAAATTTTATAGTAATGTAGCTCCTATTGTTGGGGTAACCACCAAAGAATATTATGAGCTATACGAGAAAGATGAATTTTTACAACAAATCAGCGAAGTTGTATTAGAAGACACTCTTGAAAACAGAAAGATCAGATTACTGGAAGCTGATATTGTGGTATTTGCCCCCGGAGGAGTAGGCACACTGGATGAATTAGCGTATGATTGTGTTGCCATGCAAGACGGATTTTTAAAAACCAAGCCGTTTATTATTTATAATGTTGACGGTTTCTTTTATCATATTTTAGAATTTTTAAAAGCTTTGGCAGCGACAGGGTTTGCAAATCCTGTTCCTTTTATTGTTGTTGACAATAGTGAAGATTTGGATACAGCCTTCAGATTATTAAAACTAAAGTACAAGGAATGTTCCAATTCTAAAGAGGCGTATGCACAGGCGCGGCAATTGGCTTATGAGCTTCCTTTCTTTATAAAGAAGAAAAAAAATGAAGGAATTTACGTGGAAGATATAATATCTTATATAGATGATGTAAATGAAAATGGTTCTGATGAACAAATAGCTTCTTTAAAAAATGAGATTGAACAAGCCTATCTGGAAAAAGAAATTGAACGCATGTATGATCGCTTGGCCAAAACAGGAAGAGATACGGCGGTTGTTAGTGATAAATTAACAAAACTCAAAAAGCGTAAGCAAGGTTCAGTTTAATTAAATATTAATTTCAAAATTTTAAACTATAATTAGATACAACAGGAAAAATCAAAATGCTTAATGCCATTTGGATTATGTTTTTTATGATTGCATTTATTTGCGCAGGATATCAGAGCTTTATTCTCGGAGACGTAGGTATATGGCATTCTTTAATTTCAGCAAGCTTTTCATCTGCAAAATCAGCATTTGAAATTTGTCTCAACTTAACCGGAATTATGTGTTTGTGGTTGGGTTTGCTAAAAATCGCTGAAGCATCTGGTTTAGCCACTCTGTTAACAAAATTATTACAACCGCTTTTCAGGCGTATTATGCCGGATGTGCCGGATAATAGTCCTGCCCTTGCTTCTATTATGATGAATATTGCTACTAATATGCTCGGATTAGATAATGCCGCAACACCGATGGGCATAAAAGCCATGGAGCAATTACAAGAAATTAACCCAACTCCGCAAATAGCTTCAAAAGCGCAACAATTGTTTTTAGTTATTAATGCTTCTGCGGTAACAATCATTCCTATCACTATTTTAATGTATCGTTCTGAACTTGGTTCTCTTAATCCGGCGGCTGTATTTATTCCGATTTTGCTGGCAACATCAGTTTCTACACTAGTTGGCTTTTTAAGTATTGCATACGTTCAAAAATTAAATATTTTTAATTTGGTAGTAATGGGTTATGTTGGAGGGGCAGTAGCTTTTATTGCTGCAATTGCGTGTTATTTTTCGGCTCTGCCAGATGATATAAGAGTTTTGCAAAGCACAGCTGTCGGTAATTTTATATTATTTTTATTTATGGTCAGTTTTATATTTTACGGATTTATCCGTAAGGTTAACGTTTATGACAAATTCATTAAAGGTGCAAAAGAAGGGTTTGCTGTCGCAATAAAAATAATTCCATATTTAGTTGCCATGCTTGTCGCAATATCTGTTTTTAGAGCAAGCGGAGCTTTGGATTGGTTGGTTGCCGGAATTGAACAATTATTTGATTGTTTAGGCATAAATACAGATTTTGTAAAAGCTCTTCCGACAGCTTTTCTGAAGCCGTTATCCGGTAGCGGAGCTAGGGCTATGATGATAGAAACTATGCAGAGATATGGAGCAGATAGTTTTACAGGATATGTTTCATCAGTTGTTCAAGGTTCAACTGAAACGACTTTTTATGTATTGGCACTTTATTTTGGTGCTGTAGGTATAAGTAAAGTAGGAGCAGCGCTTCCTTGTGCGTTATTGGCTGATTTAGCCGGTATTGTTGCGGCTGTTTACTTTTCTTATATCTTTTATTGATATAATAGAAACGGAGAAAAAATGAAAGCCTTATTACAAAGAGTATCGCAAGCTTCTGTATCGGTAGATAATAAAAAAGTATCTGAAATTAACAAAGGATTATTGATATTTTTAGGGGTAGAGAGAGAGGATGGTGAGCTTCAGGCACAATATTTAGCTCGCAAAGCCGCAAATTTGCGTATTTTTGAAGATAATAACGGTAAAATGAATTTATCTGTTAAAGATATCAAAGGTGAAATCTTGGTTGTTTCTCAGTTTACTTTAGCTGGGGATACAAGTCGTGGCAACCGTCCGGGATTTGATAAAGCCGCCAAACCTGAAGAGGCTGAGTATTTATACCAATTTTTCTGCAAAGCATTGCAGCATAACGGAATAAATGTACAAACCGGAGTGTTTCAGGCAGATATGAAAGTTTCTTTACTGAACGATGGACCTGCAACATTTATATTAGAAAAAAATTAAAAGGAGGTATCATGACTGACAACGCAGCATTAATTTTTGAAGGTTTGTTAGAAAGGCTTTATATGCTTCCTTTTAGTCAAACCTCTAAAATTAAAGATTTAGAGATTCGTATTTATACTGAACTACAGAATCATCCTGCCAATATATGCGGGCTGATAACTTTAATGTTCTTGCAAATTATGCAAGGTAATCGTGTTGGTGCTAAGGATACTGCATATAAGATATGGGACATTGGTGGGGAATTATCACCTTATTTTGAAGCCGCCTATATTGAAAACTTACTGAATATAGGCTTGTTGGATATGGCTGAAATCCTCTTAAAACCCAGATCTGAGCAATTAACATCAGAAAATATTAAATATTTTTATTCATCTCTGATAAAGTTTGCCATCATAACCGGAAATTTAGATCTTTTAGAGCGTCTGAAATCTTTCTATATAACAAGTGATGATGAAAATTTGCTTTATGAATTTGTTGAGATGTTTCGGATAGCAGGTTGTGTAGGACAATTCAAAAATATCCAAAAATTAATTTTTGATCATATCAAAAACAATGTTTGCGCTTATGAGTATAATTTGTATGATGACCGAGGGTTTGCCGATTTAGAAATTGAAATATATACTAATGGAGACGAAGCTCAAAATCAAAAAGAACTTTCCGTTCTTAATCGTAAGTTAGATTCATATTGGTTTAGCTGCGGAAAACAACGATTATATAATCATTCGGTAGTCTTTAAACATATTAGAGAACATAATTCTTGGATAGAGCCTGATCCTAAATTTTTGGAGGAGTTATAATAGCTCCGCTATCATAGGTAAGGTTTTTTATTTTAGGCAATATTTGCGATGTAGCCTTCTTTAGCAGTTTTTTTAATAAACCGCTTGCCACACTTTGCTCATCTTCGGAATTTTCAAACAAAATAAACCTGTTTTGATGTTCTAATAACTTAAAGTCGTCTTTAGTGCTTTGTAATTCAATGGCTATTACCATCTGTAGGCGATTCGTTTGTTTGTTTATGGGATCTACTTTTGCTCGCAAAACTTTTGTTTTTATAATATAATCAGCATCATTTGTGCCTGTTGTTATTATAATATCCGGTCGTTCTTCCAAAACTTGAGCTATGTTGTGTTGAAAAGCATTGGTTGAGGTGTTATTAAAAAACTTTGTGCTTTCAATAAAAATTTTCGTTTTTGTATTGTCTTGAGTCTTAGAAACAGAAGATGGTAAATCCGCAATTTCTGCTTGTTCTATAGCAACTTTTTCATCTATCTTTATTTCCGGTTTAGGGGGCAAGCCGTTAGGTGAGGGCATGGTTAAAGCTTCTTTTTCAATCTCTAACTTTTCCGGATATGCTTCTTGCTGCGTTTCCGCCAGTTCGGCGGCTGCTGAAGAAATATTGTTTTTATTAAGAAATCCGGTTATCTCCACACAAACTTTTAATTCGTTTTGAGAGGTGGTTCTGGTGGTTAAGTCTTCCAAATATGTATCTACTAATTTATAAATCAGTAAATTATACTTATGGTCATCATATTGTGAGCGATAAAAACTTAAATCTCCGATATTTTCTAAAGCTTTAAAACATGCCTTATCTGTTGCTCTCATTCTGGTAGAAGATGTAGATTCTTCCGGGCGAATTGCTTCACAAACAGAGGAATATAGCGTAATAATATCAGGATCAAAAGTTTCTGCTCGCAAGAAACTTATCCAAAGTAAATTTATACATAAATATATAAAAAGAGTTTTGCGCATTACCACCAACTACGGTCATCATTACGAATTCTGCGAACAGTTTCAGACCATTCGTTTATTTTGTTGTTTTCAGTGTCTGATAAAATCATTTTGTATTCTATTATCGGGTCATCATCTGTAGCAACATTATCAATAAAAGTTTCTAAGATATAATCTGCTTCGTTTTTGTCGTTAACAATTTTAAACGTACCGGAACCTTCAATTATTTTTTTTGTAGTTTGCTCAGCTTTATATATACCATCGGGCATTTTATCATTATTTTTTTTCAATCCGGCAATATATAAAAATACATTACCGTTTTGTTCATAAATATTGCGAGTATCATCCAGCATTTTGTTGGTTGCTCTTGAGGCCGGAATTGCATAAACCTCTGCAATCGGAGTTTGCACCTTATATGTTATACCAGATAATTCATTTATAGCGGGAGTTTCCGGAATAGGCATATCTTCATCTATAGGAATTTCAACAATTTTAACCTCGGAAGGTTCAGAAACTTTAGCAACTCTTATTCCGGTATAATCATTTTCTTGCCACAAATCAATGAGTGTTGTTTCTTCATCAACTGCGCAACCGCTCAGAATACAAGCTATTGCGGTTAGTGCTAAAGTTTTTTTCATGGAAACTCCTTGTTTGAAAATTTAACATAGCAAAATTATAACTTAATTTTATAAATTAACATTATAAATTTTTAGTTATTCACTATTTGCAATTTAAAATAATTTATACTAGACTTCTGCTGTCTTAAATAAGGAAAGAGATTTTTACTATATGGTTATTACTTTTACGGCTATCTTGTTCGGACTTGCAGCAGTTATATTCCCGTTGCGTCAAAATAAATTCTTTTTATTGAGCAGTGCGTTGGTCATTGGAGCGGCATATTTTATAGAGCATAATTATTTTCGTACCAGTATATTTAGCCATAAGACAATTTTGTTGTTTTTGGTTTTTCATTTAATTGCGATTAATTTTTCAACGTTCATTGCGTATGGAACAGATAAACGAGCAGCTCAAAGAGGGCAATGGCGTGTAAGCGAACGAGATTTGCACATGTTGGAGTTTTTGGGCGGTTGGCTCGGAGCTTTTCTCGGACAACGTTTTTTTCATCACAAAACCACCAAAAAAAGTTATCAGGCAACTTATAAATTTATGATTATTATGGAGTTTGCCGCAATTTGGGTTATTTTGAAATATTTACATTTATTATAGGACTTATCATGGCTAAAAAAGATAAAAAGATAAACGAATCACCCAAACTTCCGTTTTGGCAACATTACCAAATAATGTGGCCTTTTGTTAAGCCATATATGTTTAGAGCATTTTTGGCCATTGCACTTTGTATCCCGATAGGCGCGTTAGATGCTGTGGTCGCCTTAGCCCTAAAACCTTATATGGATGTTGTGCTGGTAGATAAAAGTGACCAATCACCGGCATATATTCCGATTCTGATTGTTGCATTTACCTTTGTGCAAGGAGCTTTTAATTATTCCGCTACATATCTTAATGCTTGGGTGGGTGGAAAAATTACAACCGATGTAAAACGAGCCTTATTTAAAAAGCTTTTGTTCTTGGAACCGTCTTTTTATGATAAAAACGATTCCGGTCATATAATTCAACGTTTTTCGGCAGATGTAGATGTCGCATGTAATGGATTGATAGATAATATTCGTCTGTTCGTCTCGCGAATATTTTCTTCTTTGTCCTTAGTAGGGGTGTTAATTTATAATTCGTGGCAATTGTCTATAATTGCTATTTTAGTGTTAGTATTTGCTTTAATGCCGTTGGCTCGTTTGCGCCGGATGATAAAAGGTGTTATTTATAAGACCGTGCAAGAAAATTCAACGATTCTCACTAATTACAATGAAACATACCACGGTAATAAAACCATTGCCGCATATAATCTGCAAAAACAGACTTATCATAACTATTCTAATGTTATCGGGCGATTATTTAAGTTATCCATAAAAATGGTGCAAAGAACGGCATGGATGACCCCCATGCTTCATATTGTAGCTTCTGTAGGAATTGGTGGCGTTATCGGAGTTGGCAGTTACTTGATTGTCAATGGTACGATAACATCTGGTAACTTTGTATCTTTTATTACAGCTTTAATTCTGCTTTATAATCCTATTAAAAATATTGGCAAAAATTTTAGTGCCGTTCAGGTTTCTTTTTTAGCAATAGAACGTATTGCCGAAATATTGGATTTACAGCCGCAAATAAGTTCTTCAAAAGGTGCTTATATCTTACCTGCGGTAAACCGAGAAATTTGTTTTAATGATGTTAGTTTTTCTTATAACCCTGATGTGGAAATTTTAAAACACATAAACCTGAAGGTTAAAGCCGGTACGACAGTGGCAATAGTTGGTAATTCCGGAGGGGGAAAGTCAACGATTGTTAGTTTACTTCCTCGCTTTTATGATGTCTGTTCAGGACAAATAACGATAGACGGTTATGATGTCAGGGACATTAGTCTGGACAGTTTGCGTAAAAATATTGCGGTTGTTTTTCAGGATAATTTCTTATTCTCCGGTACTTTGCGTGATAATATTCTTATGGGCAAACCTGACGCAACGGAATATGAATTAAATCAAGCTTTAGAAATGGCATATCTTAAAGATTTTGTTTCTGAGCAGGATAAAGGGCTGGATACCGATATCGGAGAAAGAGGCAGTTTGCTTTCCGGCGGGCAACGACAAAGAGTGGCTATTGCAAGAGCCTTTATTAAAAATGCTCCGGTTGTTATTTTAGATGAAGCAACATCCGCATTGGATAATAAATCTGAGGCAGTTGTTCAAAAAGCAATAGATAATTTGATGCAAGATAGAACAGTATTTGTTATTGCACATCGTCTTTCTACTGTGCAGAATGCTGATGAAATAATTGTGGTTAATGATGGCGAGATTGTAGAGCGTGGTTCACACAAAACATTGTTAAAAATTGAGAATGGAGCGTATCGGGCTTTGTACAATGCGCAGTTTAAATCTAAATAAAGGACAATATATAGCTAACTAATTTATTGACTCAACGGATTCATTGTATTAATTTAATAGCGAATTTATATTAAAGGATAAACTTATGTGCTGTTTATATATACGGATTATTTCTAATATTATCCCCTAGGGGGATGTTCTTTTTCTTTGCACATAATTAATCAACCTAGTTTCTAACCATAATCAATCAAAAATGTAAGGTGTATTCAGATGACGAAACATTATGCCGAAGTAAAGGCCAAACCAAATTTTGTAGAAGTAGAAAAAGAGATTCTAAAATTTTGGGAAGAAAATAATACTTTTGAAAAATCAGTTCATAATCGTGATGGTGCTTCAGAATTTGTTTTTTATGACGGTCCGCCGTTTGCCAATGGCACTCCGCACTATGGACATATCATGGTTTCCTATGTAAAAGATGTTGTTGCTCGCTTTCAAACCATGAACGGCAAGAAAGTAGAACGTCGCTTAGGTTGGGATTGTCACGGATTGCCGGCAGAAATGTCCGCTGAGAAACAACTCGGAGTTTCCGGACGTAAACAAATAGAAGAATATGGAGTTGAGAAGTTTAATGCTTTTTGTCGCTCCGATGTTCTTAAATATTCCGGTATTTGGGTAGATATGTTTAAGCGTATAGGTCGCTGGGTTGACTTTAACAATGACTATAAGACAATGGATTTGTCTTTTATGGAGAGTGTTATCTCTAATTTTAAGCAACTTTACGATAAAGGATTGGTTTATGAAGATTATCGTGTTTTGCCTTATTCTTGGGCTGCGGAAACTCCGCTTTCTAATTTTGAGGTAAACCAAGGTTATCAGGATAAGACCGATAACGCCATTACCGTGTTGTTTAAGCTTGAAAACGGAATGAAGATATTGGTATGGACAACCACGCCATGGACGTTGCCTTCCAACTTAATGTTGGCTGTCGGGGCTGACATTGATTACGTTATTATGGAAGAAGCCGGACAAAAATATATTTTAGGCCGAGCATTGTTGGGACGCTATAAAAAGCAATTGGAAAATGCGGTTGAAGTAGGCGCACTTAAAGGAAAAGACTTGGTTGGTATGAGCTATGAGCCAATGTTCCCTTACTTTAAGCATTTAAAAGAAAAAGGCTGCTTTAAAGTCTTAGCAGGAGAATTTGTTTCTACAGAGGATGGTACCGGAGTTGTTCATATAGCCCCCGGATTTGGTCAGGATGACTTTGATGTTTGCCGATCTTGTGATGATAGTTTTCCGGTAATATGTCCTGTGGATGAGGCGGGCAAATTCACTTCAGAAGTCGTTGATTACCAAGGTATGCAAGTTTTTGAAACTAATGAACCGATAATGCAGTGGCTCAAAGAAAACGGATTGTTGGTTAAAAAAGAGCAATATACTCACTCTTACCCGTTTTGCTGGCGAACAGATACTCCGCTAATATACAAAGCGATGTCCAGTTGGTTTGTGAGAGTGACTGATTTTAGGGACGATATGGTTAAAAACAACCAAGAGATAAACTGGGTTCCTGATCACATTAAAGATGGTCGATTCGGAAAATGGTTAGAAGGAGCCAGAGATTGGTCTATTTCTCGCAATCGTTTTTGGGGTACTCCGATTCCTGTATGGAAATCAGATAATCCTAAGTTCCCGCGTATAGATGTTTTTGGTTCATTAGCAGAAATTAAGGAAAAAACTGGAATTGACGTTAATGATTTGCATAAGCCTTATATAGACGATGTCGTTTATCCTAATCCGGATGACCCGAGTGGAAAAACCATGATGCACCGTGTAAGCGATGTATTTGACTGTTGGTTTGAAAGCGGCTCAATGCCTTATGCTCAAGTCCACTATCCGTTTGAAAATAAACAGTGGTTTGAAGAGCATTTTCCTGCAGATTTTATTGTGGAAGCTATGGATCAAACCAGAGGATGGTTCTACACCTTAACCGTTCTTTCCACCGCATTACATAACAGACCGGCATTTAAGAATTGTATTTGTACCGGTTTATTGATGGCAGAAGGTGGTCAAAAACTTTCTAAACGTCTCAAGAATTATCCTGATCCTAATGAGGTTTTGGATACCATAGGTTCAGATACATTACGTTGGTTCTTGGTATCATCTCCAGTATTGAAAGGCGGCAACTTGGCTGTAGATAAAGAAGGTAAGGAGATTATTAAAGCTGCTCGTGTTGCTCAAATTCCGTTATGGAACGCTTTTTATTTCTTTACTTTATATGCTAATGCTGAAAATTATAAGGCTAAAGAGGTATATTCTTCATCTGAAGCCATAGACAACTATATTCTTTCCAAGCTTAAAAAGCTTTCTGAGGTGGTGCGCAAGGGGATAGACAGTTACGATGTTGCTGCAGCAACCAATGAAATAGCTTTGTTTATGGAAGTTCTGAATAACTGGTATATTCGTCGTAGCAGAGATCGTTTCTGGGAGGGCGATGCACAGGCGTTTGATGTTTTATATACGGTTTTGGTAAATCTTAGTAAGATTTTAGCGCCTTTAATGCCGTTTGTATCTGAATATGTATTTAAGAAATTAACCGGAGAGGAATCTGTGCATTTAACGGATTATCCCCGTTTGGATGATATTCGGTTTGATGCCGGATTGGTTGAAGAAATGGATTTTTTGCAAGATTTATGTTCGGCCGGTAAATTTATCCGTGAAGAAAAGAATTTGCGTAATCGTTTACCGCTAAGCAGTCTTACATTAATCGGACACAATCTTTCAGCTGCTTATCAGGATATTGTAAAAGATGAACTTAATGTCAAAGAAGTTAAGTTTGATAATAATTTGCAAGCTTATGCAGATAAAAAGATTTACCTCTATACTCCGCTTTTAGGTAAAGCCTTGGGCAAAGATATGGGTGCCGTAATGGCAGCATATAAACAAGGTAACTGGGAGCTTAATTCTGATGGAAGCTTAAGTATTGGCGGACAAACACTTCAAACAGATTTATTTGAAGTTCGTTTAGAAATGAAAGATGGAGTTGCCGGTAAATCTTTTGCTGATAACCGTGCCGTAATTACTTTAGATACAAATGTAACAGAAGAACTGAAACGAGAAGGTATGGCGCGAGATTTTGTTCGCTTGGTACAAAGTCTTCGTAAGGATAAAGATTTTAATATCTCTGATAGGATAGAGCTTAATTGGTCAACTTCTGATACAGAGCTGGCTAAAGCTTTAGAAGAGAATAAAGACTATATTGCAGAACAAGTTTTGGCTGTTAAAATTAATAATAATTGCACAACCGGAACAACTGCTGATGTTGACGGTGTAGCTGTCTGCTTTGATGCTAAAGTAGCATAGGGTTACAAATAGAATCCGCAAACTCCTTCCGCTATATTTTTAGCGGAAGGAGTAATTTATTTAGATTCTTTTTATTTTTTTGCTGTAAAATGTCAAAAAATATAAAGGAATCAGTCTCTTTTTTACAAAATTTAAAGAAAGTTGACAAAAAGTTGTTGAAATAGATTAAATTTTATGATATATTCATCGCAATTAATAGGCATATAGCGATTTAATAGGAGCAGAAACTATGGCAAACAAGGACGCAATTCAATTGGAAAATGAAAATATATCAAGAGTTGCTGAAATTAATAATAGTAAGAATTTAGACCAATATACGTATGCAGATTTGGCTGATGTAATGACCATGCTTCAAGATAAGGCATTGAGCAATACAGCCGGTGTAAAAGCTGCCATAGTAAAAGTTCAAGCTGCTATTGATAAGCGTTTGGAGGCAGTAAGTACAGGCAATGAGCCTTTATCTGTTGATGATTTGTCTGCTTTAAATCAACTTATGCAATATGGCAAAAACAAGCAAACTAAAAAGAAGGTTCAGCAAGTTATAGATGGTATAGTTGCAGAATACGAAGAAGCAAATGGTCTTAATTTAGGTGAAGAAGTATTACGTAAAAACGATGCTACCTTAGATCAGCACTTATCAGAAATGAACTTATATGAAGGACAAGAAGTTCATGAAAATTTTTCTGACCTTCAACCTGTTGTTAGCCGAGTTTCGCTTGTTGACGATGAGCAAGATAAAATTTTATCAGATAAAGAAAAGGCTGAAAACTTAAAGCTTTTATTTGAAGCCGCCAAAATTGAAACTTATCGTAAACATGTCGGAAGCATTAAATATTTAATGTCCACTCAGGCTGAACAAAAGCAAATGCTTGCTGAGAGTGCGCAAGAAATATTTATGGCCAAATTAGGACAAGCAGCTCTTGCTTCTGAGATTACTCCTCCTACGGTAGAAGAACTCCAAGATGAGGCTAAACTTCAGGCCTATATTGAGCGGACTGATAAAGAAGCTAAAGAAAAATTACAACAAGCAATTAATTCTAAAGAAAAAATAGTTGCTAAAACTGAAAACATTATAGCTTCTTGCGCACAAACAGATGTAGAAAACACCTACTTCAGTACCAGACTTAATGAAAGAATTGGTGAAAGCAAATTTTCTTCAAGGTTGGAAAACTTCCGAAAAATTGCTAAAGGACTTTGGAAAAATAAATATAAAATTGCCCGTGAAATAGGACAGAACATAAAAGACAACAGGCTCAAAGTTACCCTTGATCTTTTAGGTACGCTTGGTGTCGGTGTGGCCATGTCCACCGCTACGGCACCGGTAATCGCCGGAGCTTTTGTTGCTTATGGTCTTCACTCAATGGCCGGAGCATATTGGGGACCAGTTTTAGCCGAAGCCAACAAATTAAGACGTATCGCAAATGAGCAAGGCCAAACACTTAAGTTTAATCAAGCTAAAAAGTTGGCATGGGCCAAACTTAAAGACAGCAGAGATTATAAAAGAAATGCTCGCTGGAGCGCGGCCGGAGGATTTTTGGGAGCCGTTTTGGGTGTTGGAAGCTTAGGCTTGGGTTTAAGAACTGCAATTGCTAGAGCCGGTTCTTTTGCCGGACGTTTGGCTGGTTCAACATCATCTCAAATTCACGGATATATAACAGCTAAACGAGATTATGAACGGAAACAAACAAAAGAAACTGAAGCAAGGTTAAACGGTGCTAAATTAAATTTAGGATTAGGCGTTATTATTTCCACAGTAAGTGCATCTATTTCTTTAAACCATATTAAGGAAGACGCTTTACAAGATGTATTAGCAAGTTTTAAAGACATTGTAGAAAATATCAGCGAAAAAACCGGAGATATAAGCGACAGTGTAGTAACTAAATTACAGGACATAGACATACCGAAATGGCAAGGTTTGGGAAAACCTGAAAATATTACCGAAAGTCTTCCTACGGTTGCAGACACTTCTGAAGTCTTAACAACGGATACATCTGCCGTTTCTCAGCCGGTAAGTTATGAGCCTGTTGCGATTGTTGAAGAAATTAGTGTGCCGCAAGCAGGGGATATTTTATCACAAAAAGACCACGGTAACGGAATTGTAGAAACCATAACTTTAGGAGCTGACGGCAGACATTATCAAGATGTTATCGGTTTAAGTGGAGGAATAGAAACCACTGAAGGCATACAAGCATTTTATGAACGTCGTACCTCAAACATGAACCAATTTAATTATCTGATTAATATGATTGAAGCACCTGATGGCAAGTTTATGGATGCTAACCAAGCTGTTGAAGCCATGAAACAGCAAATTGAACTTGGTTTTGTTGAGCTTCCGGAAGGATTAACTGCTGAACATGCAATCCATACCGCTTTTATGCACGGACACTATACAGGAGATATGAGCGCTATTAATGCCTTATCTTGTCCTAATGGCGAAGATACTGTAGAGATGTTTAGTCGCTTATCTTTCAAATATAGTACAGATGCAGGATTTATCGGACGTCCGGTTGATCCTGATGTGAAATTGCCGATGCAAGCAGGTACAATAGATGTCAAAACTCCTTGTGAGCCGGTCATAAGTTCACCGATAGAAGAAGTTGAGCCTATAATTCCTCCGGCTGTAGAACCGGTTATTATAGATGAAGTTGGTGTAACTTATGCTGCAGAACCTCAAGCAACTGTAGAGTATCCATCAGCGTATGCCGGAAAAGATACTTATCCGACTAATGGCGATGCCGACTACCAATTATTTATGGAAGACCGTAAAGGTGATGGTTTGACTGCAACAACAATATACGCTCCCGATAATAGAGAAGGCTACAGGTTAACCGGAGACAATCGTATAACTTTAGGTATTGATACGGAAAATGAAGATATTGTAGCATTCCAAACTCAACGTCAGTTCAATATCCGAGACGGATATTTAGTTGCACCGGAAAGTACGATTAATCAGCTGGCTGAAGTTATGGGCGGAAAAGTTGGAGAAGCCTTTACTTATGTTGATGGAGATAAAGAATACATCAAATACATCAGTCAGGCCGGAACCGTAGTTACTTTTGATCCTGATAATAATTATCAGGCTGTGGTTGAAAATGCCGTTCAAGGTCAAGGAGTACCGTTGGATATTCAAAAAGAAACAGTAGAACAAGCAATTGCTTCTATAAATGAACAACGTAACGGAGAATTGGCACTTAATGGTTTCCAAAAACCGCAAAGCGATTCTGCTCTTACTCGCATTACAACTCCTAAAGGCAATATCTATGCCCGAATAGCTGTAAGAGGCGGTCGTTAATTAATTTACAAAATAAAAAACATCCCGAAGATTGTAATTATAATCTTCGGGATGTTTTTTATTGTTAAGAAATCAGCGAACAGTCAATCTAATCTACAAGATAAATTTGAGGAAACCCTACATTGGGGTTAATTTTTTTAAATTGTTCTAATGACAAATAAACCGATACATACAGATTTTCGGCAATGGTTATACCGTACGCAGGTTCTACGTCATCATCATCAATCAGTACCAAAGGTAATTCCGGAGCGTAAAGCTCTTTATTCTCAGGAATGGCTTCTAAGTGGCAATTTTGTATTTTCTTTTTTCCATACAAATTAAGCAACTGACAAGCTCTAACACTCGGGAAATAAACCTCATAGTCGGAATAATAACACTTATTCCAAGAACTGCACGCATTAAGCGCCTCATCTCGCGTAATGTTTTTATAAAAAGACAGCGGAGCAAACAGTATAACTTCAACTTTATCGGTGTCATGATGCAATGTGACAATGCCTGTAGCTTGATTTAAATGATAAACTACTTCAAGATTGTCATTAACATAACAAGGTCGCTTATAATCTTGACAGATATAACCTGCCTGAACAGCTTTCCACCTTAAATAGTAGCAAAAATCAACTGGAATTTCATTTGGGTAGGATATCCAACCTTGATCGGCCTTATGTAGAATTTCTTTGCACAAATCAGCCGGTATAACTTCCCATCTGCTATAATTAAAAGAGAAATAACGTTGCGCAAGTTTGATAAATGAACGGCGCACGCTTTTATAAGTACCTTTGTTTGGGAATATTTCTCTGTGCTTTAACCACATGGTTTTGATACGTTCGTATGTATCTAAAATTTCCCTAATGCAGTCTTTTTTTGTTCTGTTGGCAAAAAACCACCGACGGATGTTGCCTACATTGTCTGTCCATAGGACAAGTTGCTGACTAAATTCTTTTTCACTCATAATAATAAAAATTAAAGTTACAAAATAATAAAACACTAATGCTTATAATAGCATTAAATTATCAAAAAGCAATAGATAACAATCTTTTATTGTAAGGTGTAAATTTGCTTAGTTTCTAAGGAATCTGGAGTTTTTTCCGATACGCGATATTAGTTCATAAGCAATAGTTCCGGCATCGCGTGCAACATCATCTATAGTATAAAAATCTGCAGCTATATATGCCAAATCTCCGACTTGAGCATGGCTGATATTGGTAATATCACAGATTATATTATCCATAGATACTCTGCCTATTATTCGGCACTCTTCAATTTTTTCTTTGTTTTTAAAGAAAACTTTTCCGACGTTAGATAAAGAACGAGGTAGGCCGTCTCCGTATCCTATTGATATAATTGCGATTTTTCTCTCCGAGCTGGCTCTGTATGTGGCGGAATAACCGACAAATTCGCCTTTAGGAAGTGTGGTAATTTGTAATATAGGTGCTTTAATTGTAACCACATTACGCATTTGATTCTGGCGATACGGAGTAGAGTTTATTCCATATAATGCAGCTCCCAGACGGACCATTTCAAAATGAAAATCAGCTCCCAAAAAAACTCCGTCAGAAGCAGATAAAGATGCCGGAATATTAGGAAAAAATTTCTTTTTAAGTTGTGTGAATTGTTCTAGTTGGCGTTGATTCATAAAATGTTCTTTTTCATCGGCACAAGCCAAATGAGACATAACTATAGAAAATTCTTTTAAGTCATCATCTGATAATTTTTGTAAATCTTTTTCTCTAAATCCTAAACGATTCAGACCTGTTTCTATTTGTATAACCGGCTTAATATCTGGCAATTTATTTGCTTTCCAAAAGGCAAACATCTCCGGACTGCTGATTACCGGAATCAGCTGATGATGTTTTTGAAAAACATCAAGATTATCATTTCCTATACCTTGCAATACATAAATTTTTGCTTCTTGAGCATTTTCAACAATTTTCTCGCCTTCTACAGCATGAGCCACAAAAAAATGTCTGCAATTTGCTCTTGTATATAAAACCGAGGCAACTGATTTAGCTCCCAGTCCGTAAGCATCATCTTTTATTACAGCCGCCGGAATTGCTTCGTTTGCAGCTTTAGTCAGTGATATATAGTTGCTTAACAGATTGTCATAGTTTATTTCTAAAATTGGTCTTGTCAAAATATTCATAATTGCATACAATCACAAAAAATTAAACTAAGGATTAATTTATTGCAGTTTATTGATAGCCATATTCATTTGCAAGCTTATAATATAAAAGATACACCGCATTTTATTGCACATTTACATAAAAACGGAGCATTAAAATTGGTGTGTCCGTCTGTATCCGAACAAGATTGGACAAAGGTTGCAAATTTGGCAGATAAATACTCGCAAATTATTTATCCGGCATTTGGAATACATCCGTGGTATGCAGATACTTGCAGCTTCGCTTGGCAAGATTCTTTAAGGGAAATTTTGCAAAAAAATGTCAATGCTTGGGTTGGAGAAAGCGGATTAGACAGGTTTAAGAATCAGCAATATGATATTCAATCGGAAGTTTTTTCGGAGCATATAAAAATTGCCAAAGAATTTTCTCGTCCGCTTATTATACATGCCGTCAAATCACAACAATGGTTAGAAAATTTTTGGGATAAGTTAAAAAATGTTCGGTTCATAATGCATTCTTTTATCGGCGATTTGAACTTTGCTCGGCGCGTTAATAAGTTTGGAGGTTATATATCCTTTTCGCCTTCTGTTTTACGTTATAAAAAAGCTGATAATTTATTATCTGATGTTCCTTTGGATAAAATATTAGTTGAAAGCGATGGGCCTTATCAGGGAAATGCTCAGGATATCCCTAAAATAATTGAATTAATCGCCAAAACTAAAAATATAGATGTATTAAAAGTTTCCGAACAGCTTATACAAAATTTTGCGGAGTTTTCAAATGACAGATGAACGTTTTCACAGAACTTCAATTATACTCGGCAACCATGGTATGGAAAATTTGCACTCTTCAAAAATAATGATTTTTGGTGTGGGTGCAGTCGGCGGATACGCCATGGAAGCAATTGCTCGTTCCGGAGTGGGGCATATTGTACTTGTAGATTTTGATAGCTTTGATAAAACTAATATTAATCGTCAAATATTGGCATTGGAAGAAACAATCGGGCGTAAAAAAGTAGAGGTCGCCAAAGAACGCATATCTCAAATAAACCCAGAGTGTAAAGTTGATGTATTTGATGTTTTTGCAGATAAAGAAAATATTTCTGAATTATTATCGGTAAAACCGGATTTTGTTGTTGATGCAATAGATTCTCTAGTCTCTAAATGTGATTTGATTGAAGCTTTATGGAAAAATAAAATCCCGTTTATATCATCAATGGGCGCAGCGTTGAAAACAGACGTTTCTACCATAAAAATTGCACCTTTATCACAAACAAAAAATTGCCCGCTTGCACGTCAGGTACGCCAAAGTTTACGTCATAAAGGTGTCGTTCTGGAGGATGTAGCTTGTGTATATTCCGAAGAGCAGATATCAGCTGAACTTACCAAAGGAGCCGCTAACAAGATTTTGGGGTCACTTCCGACAATAACAGCTATTTTTGGTCTTATGATGGCAAATTATGCAATTCTTTATTTGGCAAAAGCAGAATAATCTTAGTAAAACTATGTTTATTTACTTGTAATTAATAAATATTTAGCATAATTTCAAAGCAAATAACAATGGACATTAAAAATGAAAATGATTAAACCTGTCGTCAACTTATCTAGAGTTGCAGATAATTACGATACTTTCATACTTGGCTTTAATGGCGTCCTCTACGAAGGAGGAAACATTTTGCCTGCGGCTGCAGATGCTTTGCGTAATTTGTTTTTGCAAGGTAAAAAAGTTGTGTTGCTTACTAATTCGTCATGGCGAGTGGCAACTGTTGCTGAATGGCTAGCTGAAAATGGTGTTAATCCTGCAGACTTTGCTTGTATTATGAGCGCCGGAGAAATACTTCATTATAAGCTTAAAAATAATGCCGGCACGTATGCTGCACTCGGCAATACCTATTATCACTTAGGTAGTAATGCTGATAAAGGTGTTTTTAGCGGTTTAGATTATGTTGCGGTTAATTCTATTTCCGCTGCTCATTTTTTATACATCAGCGAAGTTGCACAAGTTGATGATACCGTAGATACATATCGTCCTCATTTGGAGCAAGCGGTTTCTTTAGGGCTTCCTCTTATTTGTGCCGGCAATAATACATCTTGTTTTAAG
Organism: Alphaproteobacteria bacterium; assembly: GCA_017457005.1. Classification (GTDB taxonomy): domain Bacteria; phylum Pseudomonadota; class Alphaproteobacteria; order RF32; family CAG-239; genus CAZU01. The sequence goes on from JAFTII010000006.1 coordinate 33,961, forward strand.
AATGGCAAAATTTGTTTGGCCAGTGGTGCAATCGCAGAACAATATGCTGTTATGGGAGGGAGAATAATAACCCTTGGCAAGCCGGACACAACCTTACTCAAATACACAGTTGATGGTGTTGGCGATACGGGGAGTATCTTGGTTATTGGCGATAATGTGGCTACGGACATAAAGCCTGCCTCTTTATTAGGGTGGGATTCTATGCTCATTTCTAAAGGAAGACATGTCAATTTCCTAGGCGAAGGGTATATTCCTGATGTTGCTAAAACACGAGAGTTATCTAACGGATATGATGCCTCACCAACGTATGTTATATCTAATTTAAGGTGGTAATATGCAGCCGAAATATAAAAGAATTATATTGATTTTTGCATGTATTGTTTTGGCTCTTTTAGTATCTACGCCGTTAATACGATTTGGCGATTTCTCTAAAAATTATGAATCACCGTTATCGGATAAGGATATTCTATCCGCTGAAGAAATTAATTCTTTTTTGGAAGTGTATATTGACTACATGGCAAGCACTTTGCCTGAAACTGTTGTCTCTATATCTTTGCAAAATGAAACAGATTTTCCTGCTCCGGTAAAAAGGTGGTTTTTTGCAAAAGGATGGAGTGCAAAAAGATTTTTTGCTGTAGAACAAAAAATAAAAAAGTTAATGTCAATTGTTACTCTGAAAAACAATTTGGAAGCTAATCGCAAACTTAAAGCCGAAAATCCTTCTATGGGGCTTGCTGAAATTATAAAACAGCAAGAAGGACAATTAAAACAATCAAAATATGACGAACAAGAGCTTGAATTGATAGCTGATAATTTTGATCATATTTCACAATTCTTCCGCAATGGAAAATAGCCTAGTTATTGATACTTTCTGCCAATATTTGCAGTTCCAACCATTGGTTTTCTTTCTGTTCTTTTTCGTTTTGCAGAGATAATAAGCGCAAACTTAGTTCATCAAAAAGTTTGGGGTTATTTGTATATAAAGAAGCATCCGAAAGTTGTTCACTGACATTTGTAATTTGTTTTTCAATATCTTCTAATTCGTGAGGCAAAACATTAAGTAAGCGTTGTTGATTATAGCTGAGCTTTTTGGGTTTAATACTATTTGTTTCTGTGCTTTTTGTTTCTTTTTTAGCACTTTTTACAATATTTTGAGTTGTCGTTGAAGATATTTTATTGAGCAGTTCGCTGTAGCTTCCTGCGTGTTCTTCAATTTTTCCGTTTCCGTGCATATATATTACTGATGTAACAACTTTATCCAAAAAATCACGATCGTGACTTACGATTAGTACGGTTCCTTGATATTCATCCAGCACTTCTTGTAACAAATCTAAGGTATCCATATCCAAATCATTGGTAGGTTCATCTAAAACCAGAAAATTAGAGGGTTCAGCCAATACTTTTGCTAACATTAGCCTGTTTTTTTCACCGCCTGAAAGTGCCGCTACCGGACAATGAGCTTGGCTTGGTTTAAATAAAAAGTCTTTAAGATATGCCACAACATGACGAAAATGTCCTTGTACCATAATATGATCGCCTTTATCGCAAAGTGTTTGCCATAAAGTTTTTTTAGGATCCAAAGAGATTCTGTTTTGATCAAAATACGCTTCTTCTAAATTCTTGCCGATTCTGACAAATCCTTCATCAGGTTCCAATCTTTTAGTCAGGAGTTTTATTAAGGTTGTCTTTCCTGCTCCGTTAGGTCCGGCGATTCCTATTTTATTTCCTTTGATAATTCGTGTTGAAAAGTCCTTTACAATCTCTTTTCCTTCAAAAGATTTGGAAATATGCTTTGCTTCTGCTACCATTTTTGATCTGAAATCGGTCTCTGCAATATTAAGATTTATACTTCCTATTTGTTTTATTTGTTCTTTACGTTCTGCGCGTAATTGTTGCAATTTGCGCAAACGTCCCATGTTTCTTCGTCTTCTCGCAGTGACACCTTTATGTAGCCATTCGGTTTCTTCTTCAATTTTTTTATTTAATTTATGCTGTTCAACCAGTTCTTGGTTTATAATTTGCTCTTGCCATTCCTCAAAATATGCAAAGCCTTTATTATTGCGATGCATTTTGCCTCTGTCCAACCAAAAAGTCGCAGTTGATGTGTTATTTAAAAACATTCGGTCATGTGAAATTAATACCACGGCTCCGCTAAATTCTTTAATAATATTTTCCAATATTTGAATTGTTGCAATATCCAAATGGTTGGTGGGTTCATCTAACAAAAGAATGTCAGGTTTGCTGATTAAAGCTCTGGCCAATGCTGTTTTTCGTAATTCTCCTCCGGAAGCGAAATCTGTTAGCTGCTCCGCATTAATAGAGAGTTTATCTATCCATATATCTACATTATACTCCAAACTGGGGGAATAATTGTCTATCCCAAGTCGTATTGCCTCTCTTAAGGTTTGTCCTTTCTTAAAAACAGGTTCTTGGGGCATATATGCGATTTTGGTATGCGGTTGAATAAATACTTCTCCGCTGTCAGGATCTTGCTTGCCGGCAATTATTTTTAATAATGTTGATTTTCCTGATCCGTTGCGTCCGACTAATGATATTTTGTCGCCATTGTTGATAAATAGCTCAACATCATGAAACAGCTGGTTGTCACCAAATGCTAAACTTATTCCTTTTAAGGTGTAAATGGGAGGTTCTTGCATGGTGTTATAAATCTTCTTCAACTAAAGCGATACCGTCAATCTGCCATTCCACTCCTTGAGCAGCCCATATAAAAAAGTCATTTATTTTATCTTCTTTGATGCCTGCTGCTGCTCCTATCTTATACATATCGCAGATTTCCTTATCGGAAAGTTCGTGGTCATTTATTGCCAATAAAATCATTTCCCTGATTATATAACGACGCAGGCGAATATCTGATAGTTTCAAGAGTTCTAAAGATAAAGCTTCTGGTTTACTTATTTTTTTTATTTTATTAAGATCTTTTGCAGGGAAAGAGATTTCTTTGGCTTGCTTGCGTATATATTCACAACGCGAGGTAGCTTTTGGTGCCATTGCATATAACATGGCTTTAAGGTATATTTCTTTATCATTATTGTCTAAATTTATCTTGAAAGATGAGTTCATAATGCTTCTCCCTACATTGATAGGTTTATATATACATAAAAAATAAAGATTTGCAAAATAAAAAAATCTTTTATATTATAACCGCAAATTTTATAACATTTTAAGTCGGGAGAATTTAAATGCCGTTAAAAATAGAACTTAAACCGAATGAAAGTATTATTGTCGGAGAGGCATTGATTACTAATGATGGTGAGCGTACACGCTTTTATATTGAAGGAAATGTTCCGATATTAAGAGAAAGATTTATTCTGCGTGAAAAAGACGCCAACACTCCCAGTAAGCGTGTGTACTTTATCGTGCAACAATTATATCTTTCCAAAGGTGATACAACTCTGCAAAATATGTATTTGACTTATGTACGTGATTTGCAAGATGCAGCTCCGAGCCTTATTCCTTATATCGCTCCTGTTAATGAGGCGGTTTTGCAAGGAGACTATTATGCTGCGATTAAGGCTGCTGCGGTATTGCTTGAAAAGGAAGATGAAGCCTTTGGTGCGATGTTGAATCCTCAATTCTAAGCTTAACTATTTTTTAAATGAAAATATCATATTTTGAAAATAAGTGTTGAATCGTTGGTGATTTTATGCTATATTTAAAACTGTAATGTTAGTATAACATTCACAGTTTATGTGTCCACAGTATTTGGAGAAAAGCCATGTCTAATATATCATTAACCGCTTCTATGCGTTCTAACTTGTTGTCTTTGCAAAATACCCAAGGTTTAATGGATTTAACGCAAGAGCGTTTATCTACGGGTAAAAAAGTTAACTCAGCTATTGATAATCCTTCATCTTACTATACCGCTCAAGCTTTAAGCAACCGAGCCAGTGACTTATCCGCTTTGTTGGACAGTATGGGTCAGGCTATTCAAACCATTAAAGCTGCTGACGAAGGTATTGAAGCTATTACCACCTTTGCTCAACAGGCAAAGGCTGTTGCACAATCTGCAGCAGATAGTAGTGTTGAAACTGAACGTGCTGCTTATGAAGATCAGTTTAATGAAATTTTAGCTCAAATTAATGCAGTTGCAGCCGATTCATCTTATAAAGGTATTAACCTTTTGGGTGGAACTGATAATAAGCTTACTGTTAAGTTCAGTGAGAAAGAAAACTCTAAATTGGTAATTGATGGTATTGATGCTACTACCGGTGAAGACGGATTGGATATTGCTACCGCCGCTGATTGGGATAGCACCGTTGCCAATATTACTACCGCGATTGGGGAGGTTGATGCTGCTATTGCTAAATTACGTAACTGGTCATCTGAATTTGGTAACAATTACTCTATCGTTCAAAGCCGTGAAGAGTTCACCGAGAATTTGATTAACGTTTTGACCGAAGGTGCAGATAAATTGACTTTGGCCGATATGAACGAAGAATCTGCAAATATGTTGGCATTACAAACTCGTCAACAATTGGCAATTAACTCTTTGTCTTTGGCTTCGCAGGCTTCTCAATCAGTATTGAAGCTGTTCTAATCGCAAAGATTAAAAAATATGGTCTCCCCTCTCGCAAGGAGGGGAGATTTTTTTACGTTTATGTGAGTTATGCACAATTATAAAGGGGGTGTTGACAATGGTTAATAAATAATTAAAAATCAAAGCAGAAAAAAGAACTAGAAAGGTTTTGTTAAAGAATTTTTTAGTGCTGGTACTTAGTGCAGAATGTGCAGGTGCTGCGCGGAATATAATACTGGAGAAAATAATGTCTGATATATCATTAACCGCATCTATGCGCAGTAATCTGCTCTCTTTGCAGAATACACAAAGCCTTATGGATATGACCCAAGAGCGCTTATCTACAGGTAAAAAAGTAAACTCTGCTATTGACAATCCTACCTCTTATTATGCGGCCAGCTCATTAAACAATCGTGCTAGCGACCTTAATGCCTTGCTTGATTCTATGGGGCAAGGTATCCAAACTATTCAGGCTGCCAATGAAGGTATTGAATCTATAACCAGTTTTGTTGAACAGGCAAAAGCTTTGATTAACACTGCTCGTGATAGTACCGCTTCTTCTATCAATAAAGTTGAGGTTAATGCTAAGGATTTTGCAGGTGTTGCAGATGCAGGAAAGGAAACTCTGCAGTTGGTAGTAAATGGCGGAGAAGTCATGGATGTTGAGTTGGATTCTATTACTGCTGCAAGTGGAGGGGATTTAGAGGAGTTAGCTGCTGCTTTGCAAAGCAAATTGCGAGATTTGACAGGTGATGATAAGTTTAAGGTTGATGCTGATGAGACTACAAGAAAGTTGACTATATACAATGAAAATAAAGATGTATCTTGGTCACTCTCCGGTGAGATAAATGGAGTTGATATGACCAGTAATGGTGCGGCTACAATTCCTAATGCTCGTACATCGTCTCAAGAACAATATAATGAAATTTTGCGCCAAATTAATCAATTGGCTAAGGATTCCGGATACAAAGGTGTTAACTTGCTTCAAGGTGAGGATTTGCGTGTTAACTTTAATGAAGACCGTACTTCAACATTGTTGGTTAGTGGTAAAAATGCAGATGTAGAAGGGCTGCAACTTCTCCAAGGAGCAGATTGGGACAATGCTGACAACAAAGCATTAGAAAATGCTCTAAACGCTGTTGATAGTGCAATTAACACTTTGCGCAATTGGGCTTCTGAATTAGGTAATAATTATTCTATTTTGGAAACTCGTGAAAACTTTACCGAAAAATTGGTTAACGTATTAACCGAAGGCGCAGATAAGCTGATTTTGGCCGATATGAATGAAGAATCTGCAAATATGTTGGCATTACAAACTCGTCAACAATTGGCAATTAACTCTTTATCTTTGGCTTCACAAGCAGCTCAAGGCGTTCTCAAATTATTCTAATTCCAGTATATTCCAAACCCCGTTTCTTAAGAAACGGGGTTTTTGCTTGCAAAAAAAACTTTGCAAGATAAAATAGTAATAATAGATAATAATTTTTTGAAGGCGATTAATGTTTAAGCTATTTTATACTCTTATTCTAAGTATGTTTTTTGTGTGTCCCGCAAATGCAAATAATGGGGATTCGCAAAGCAATACTTTCGGCATGAAAAGCATTTTTTCTTTTTTGAACTTTTCGCCTAATCAACAAGAAAGTAAAGAGAAAAAAGAACAAGCATTGAAAACCACACAAGAGTTGGCAGATTCCGGAGATGTAAATGCTCAACTTTTCATTGCCTATTCATACTTATATGGACAAAATGATTTTGCGGTAGATTATCAAAAAGCTTTTGATTATTACAGTTTGGCCGCAGCTCAGGATAGCCCGATAGCTTTAAATAATTTGGGTAGTCTTTATTATAGTGGAATTGGGGTAGAACGAAATTCAGCAAAAGCCGCTGCATTATTTGCACGAGCAGCTACTCTTGGAAATACTGAAGCTGCAGTTAATTTGGGTTTTATCCTGATTAGTGGTAATGGTGCCGAAAAAAACAGCGAAAAAGCAATGATGTATTTTGAGCAGGCTGCAAACAATAATAATCCTACTGCTCAGTTTATGTTGGGATACGCATATTATACCGGAAAATTACGTCCGCAAAATTATACGTTGGCAGCTGAGCTGATAAAAAAAGCTGCTGATGCCGGATTTGATGAAGCGCAATATGTTATGGCTATGATGTATATAAAAGGAGAGGGGTATCCGCAAAATTATGGTTTCGCCATAAACAATCTTGAAAAATCGGTAGAGCAAGGGCGAGTTGAAGCCATGATGACTTTAGCAGACATCTTGGCAAAAGGGAGTAAATATAAGAAAGATAACTATCGGGCTCATGTCTTATTTAATTTGTCAGCGGTTAAAAATGTTGCAGGAGCTGCACAGCGCCGAGTTGCTGTTGAAAGACAAATGAAATTGGAAGAGGTTTTACAAGCACAAACCGAAGCTAATAATTATCAGCCCCAATTAACCGAGTTAAGTACTTATATTCGTAATACTTTTGGTGCTAATTTGCGCTCATATATAGACGATGCAATTTAAAAAAGGAAAGATAAAATCTTTCCTTTTTTATTAGTTTTCGTTGTTATCTTCTGCCAAAATTCCTTTTATTAATATAAATTCCGGAACTTTTCCAGCAAAAGCATTATTCTTTTTAGCTATTTTTACTGCCTCATCATCTATAACAGCATAAAATTGACGATGAGGTTTGTTTTTACAGCTGGATTGCGGTTTGCCGACAGAAGTTTTTTGTGCCTCTTGTTCTTTATTCTTATCAACTTTTATTTCCTCAGGCGTCTTTAATATCTTTTCAAGAATACTCTGAGTCTCTTTAGAGCGTCTGTTTGTATATACAATATTTTGTTTTTCAGCCGGTAGCATAGATAAAATTTTCTCTAAATTATCCAGTTGCTTATTTTTTTTGATAAGGTTTATATCGTCAACAACCAAGATATTAGTGGTTGCAATATCTGCCTTACCGCAGTTAACAACGTCTAACAACAAATCCGGAGAACCGATAATGACGTTTGCTTCATTATTGATATCTTCTTCTGAAGAAGTTTCTTCATCAGAGTGATACTTGTTAAACACTGCCAACTGATCTGAAACCATAACAGAGCTGTTTGAGTTTGGCGTTATTATTAATATTGTTTGTGCCTTTTTATTGCTGATAATATCTAATATAGGCAATACATAAGACATTGTTTTTCCGCATCCTTGCGGAGCTATGGTAAAAACATCCTTACCTTCCAGAATAGAAGGAATAACGTCTGCTTGAACTGTTGTCGGTTCTACAATACCGAATTCATCAATAGCTTTAACTGTTTTTTCGCTTAATCCTAAATCTGCAAAATTCATATATCTAACTTCTCACAAAAATTAATAATGGCTAAATACTAAGTATATTAGCTGGTTAAGTCAATATAAAATTAAATTCTCTTATTTTCTGCCGTATATATCTTCTAATCTGACAATATCATTTTCATCTAAATTATCTCCGATTTGAACTTCAATAAATTCAACATCAGAATTAGTATCATTTTGGATACGGTGTTTGGTTTCTTCAGGGATAAATATATTTTCTCCGGCTTTTTTGGATATCATTTCATCTCCTAAGGTAATTAGAGCGCGACCTTTTACAATAATCCAATGTTCACTTCTGAAATGGTGCAACTGTAAAGAAAGCTTGCCGCCGGGGTTAACTTTAATTTTTTTTACGCAAAAATTAGTTCCGGTGTCTAATACCTCCCAAGTACCCCAAGGGCGAACATCGCTATCTCCGCGTTTGTATTCATTTGCCATTTTTTATTCCTTTTTAATTAAGTTTTTACCTATGTAATTCATATTAGAATATAAAGTGAAAATCTCAAGGTAAAATATCATGAATGGTGGAAAATTTAATAATTCTGATACAGATAAAATCATGCACGATTTAGATAATGCTAAGCCTGATAATGTGTTATCAGAACGCAGTGATAAAGATAAATTTAAGGGGATTTCTTTAAGTAAGGGAATAGGAATTGGGATCGCCGTAATTCATCGTCGCCATCATAATATTGTTAAAATTATTGCAGAAGATAAAGAAGCAGAACTGCATAAACTGGAAGTTGCCCATACGGAAATGAATCAAGACTTGGATAAAAAGTTTGACAGTGCCAAATTAGGAATGGGCGAGCATGTTGATATTTTAGAAGCATATCGTATGTTGGCTAAAGATAAAGGCTGGTATAAAAAAATATCAGATCATATTAATGGAGGGCTAACGGCGGAAGCAGCGGTTGAACGGGCTTATGAAGATATGTGGAAACGTCTTTCCGGTACCAGCGATAATTATATGCGAGAACGTCTTCATGACTTAAGAGATATTACAGATCGTTTGTTAGGATACCTATATGGCGATAAAGGCGATGATAACCGTATTAAAGAAGCAGACAATATAATTGTTGTTGCTCAAACCATGGGACCTGCAGATTTGATGGACTATGATTATAGCAAAATTAAAGGTCTTATAATAGAAGACGGAACTCCGACAATGCATGTTGCTATTGTTGCAAAAGCACTGGGAATTCCTGTTATATCCAAAATTAAAGGTATCTTTCAAGAGATAAAAAATGGAGAACTTCTGGGAATAGACGGAGATAACGGCTATGTCTTTATCCGTCCCAGTGATTCAATACGCCAAAAATTCAATAAACAGTTGGCTGAACGCGAACAGTTACAAAAAAGACTATCAACTTTACGTCGCTTACCGCCCAAGACAAAAGATGATTTTCGGATAAATCTCTATTTGAATGTAGGGTTGAATTTTGATTTGGATTATATCAAAACCACGAATTGTGACGGTGTTGGCCTATATCGTACCGAGATTCCGTTTATGTCTTCAGATACAATGCCTGACGTGGAACAACAAACTCAATATTATCAGAATTTATTAGATAAAGCCGGAAGAAAAAAAGTTATTTTCCGTAGTTTAGACGTTGGTTCCGACAAATTATTACCGTATTGGGGATATGGTGGAGAAGAAAATCCGGCTATCGGTTGGCGTTCAATACGCATTACTTTGGATCGTCGTGCAATATTACGTCAGCAAATGCGTGCGTTTATCAGATCAGCTGCCGGAAAAGAATTGAACGTAATGTTTCCGATGATATCTAATTTATCTGAATTTCAAGAAGCAAAAGAAACATTAATGCTGGAATTTGAAAAAGAAAAAAAACGTACCGGTAAAATTCCCAAAAAAATTAATGCCGGTTTGATGGTAGAAGTACCATCTGTGGTATTCCAGTTGGAAGAAATATTGAAAGAGGCTGATTTTGTATCTGTAGGAACCAATGATTTAGCTCAGTTCGTATTTGCTTGTGATAGAGGAAACCCCCGTCTTATTGAGCGATATGATGTTCTATCAGCACCGTTTTTGCGTATTTTACAAGCTATTACGGTTTTATCCGATATGGCAGGAGTTCCTTGTTCCGTATGCGGAGAAATGGCGTCTAATCCTATAGAGGCTTTAGCTCTGTTGGGTTTAGGATTTCGTAATTTATCAATGTCGGGTTCTGCCTTTGGCAAAATAAAAAGCATGGTTCGTTCTACCCGAATAGAAGATATTTCCGATTATATGAATATCCTGCTTAAATCCGGTCGCAGAACTGTCCGTCCGCAATTAATATCCTATGCCAATGACCACGGTATTGAAATTTACTAAAAAATATGTAACAATCATTTCAAATTCCGATTCTTAATAAAATAGAGGATTAAAACGTGAAAAAAACTAAAGAAACAGAAGTACCGGTTGCAGAAAACGATTCGCCGGAAAATAAAGACCAAGCAACGTCTAAAAAGGCCGTAAATAAAGTTGGCAGCCTTCTTAAAGAAATGCGTTTGCAAAAAGGTTTGCGGATTCCTGATGTGTCTAAAAAACTTTGCATTCGCAAAATATATTTAGAGGCAATTGAAGATAGTAATTATGAAGAAATCCCTCCTCTTCCGTATGGCATAGGGTTTATACGCTCTTATGCCGAATATTTAGGACTTAACAGCAGTAATATTGTTGAGTTGTACAAAGAAGAAACAAATACCAAATCAGATAACGGTATGTATGTTTTGGAAGCACAGGACGAAGCAACCCTTCCCGGCCGTAAATACTTACTTATCAGTTTGCTGGCAGTTGTAGCTATTTATGCCGGTTGGCACTTCTATAATCGTAATTTATCAGAAGAAACTTTATCTGAAACAGTAGCTCAAGTTGAGGAAACCGGTTCTGATGTTGATATGCAGAAAGAGCCGTTAATTGTAGAAGACTATACGGTTACCTCTGAAAACACGGAAGTCCAAACTTCTGCTACTGACGAGGTTGTTGCCGGTAATTCACAAGTAGTAATAACCGAAGAATCTTTTGAAGAAACCTCTGAATCTAAAGAAATATCTGATCCGCAACAAGAAGGAGTTGTTATAAAGGTAAAAGAAGAAACTTGGGTTGAAGTAAAAGATAAAAATAAACTGTATTTAAGTAAGGTATTGCCTGCCGGAACGGAATATATCATTCCTGAGGGAGGAAAGGGCATGGTACTGTCTGTCGGAAAAGTAAGCGGAGCGGAAGTGTATATTAATGGCAAACTGACATCCGTTGCACGCCCTAACAAAAAAACAAATATTGCTCTTGATCCGTTTTTAATCCAAGCTCATTAGCATAAAACTTTTAATTTGAGAAAATGGCCCGGTTTAAGATCGTGGCTGTTTTCTCTTTTTTATAAGTTATAAATTTAGAGGAAAAACAAATGAATTTTACAGAAAAATTAGCCAATGTAGTTAATCGTCATAGTGAGCTGGAAAGTCTTATTTCTGAGCCGGGTCTAAGCTCTGAAGAGCTTATTAAAATGAATAAAGAACTAGCCAATTTAACACCGGTAGTGGATGCAATAAAAGTATATACCAAAGCTCAAAAAGATATGGAAGATGCTAAATCTATGTTTGAAGACACATCTTTAGATAAAGAAATGAGAGACTTAGCAGAGATTGAATATTTTGAACTCAAAGAAAAACTCCCTTCTTTAGAGAAAGAAGTTAAAATATTACTTTTACCGAAAGATGCCGAAGATGAAAAAAATGCTATTTTAGAAGTTCGTGCCGGTACCGGAGGCGATGAAGCTGCGTTGTTTGCCGGCGTACTTTTTGAGATGTATCAACGCTACTCTGCTTTACAAGGTTGGAAGTTTGAAATTATGGACGCCAGTGAGAATGAAATCGGCGGCTATAAAGAAGCAACTGCATCAATCAGTGGCAAAGATGTTTTTTCAAAACTTAAGTTTGAATCAGGTGCGCACCGCGTTCAGAGAGTCCCTGTAACGGAATCTCAGGGACGTGTTCATACTTCGGCAGCTACGGTAGCAGTTTTGCCGGAGGTTGAGGAAGTTGATATTTATATTAACCCTGCTGATATAAAAATGGAAGCTTATCGTTCATCCGGAGCCGGTGGCCAAAAGGTAAATAAGACCAGCTCCGCAGTCAGACTTACGCACATACCGACCGGAATTGTTGTGGAATCACAAGAAGAGCGTTCTCAATTTAAAAATCGGGATAATGCTATGCGCAAATTGCGTGCTCGTTTATATAATGCTCAAAAAGAAGCTGCCGATGCCGCATATTCTGAAAAAAGAAAACTACAAGTAGGTAGTGGCGATAGATCAGAACGGATTCGTACTTATAACTATCCGCAAGGACGCGTTACCGATCACCGTATTAATCTTACGTTATACAAGTTAGATGAGGTTGTCAGCGGTGATTGTTTGGGCGAAATAATAGATGCTCTTGTAACTGAGGATCAAGCACAAAAACTTGCCGAATTGGATTAGTATATATACATACCTTAAAAGATTCTTTTTAGTGGAAATTTTATATAAAAATGATTATACTATATCAGTAATCCACTAAGGAGGATATTCCCATGGAGTACATATATAAAACTATAGAAAGTGTTAAACTTTGTCCAATACGGTTTGAATCTGTAACCAAAAATACAGAAAGCCATATTTGGAAAAATATGATAAAAATTGAGCAGCTCAAGAAAGAAAAGCTCCGTAAAAAAGATGAGTTGCTGCGAAGAACCCTGCAAGCATAATCTATCTCTCCTAACGGCAACCCCATTTATCTTAAATGGGGTTGTCTTATTTTTTTAGAGATGAATTTTGGCTTAACAATCTTTGAATAAGACGTCCCTGATATAAATTAATACCGATGGAATTACCGATTTCAACCGCTTTAGGATCATCTATTCTGCATAAAATTATTTTTGCTCGTTCAGATTTATTTTCATAATCCGTAAAATGCTTATCTTCATGAATGATGTCTGCAAATGAGGGGTGCCAAATAATTTTCATTAAATCGCAATTCAAGTTTGATTTATTTATATAATTTAATTTATCAACGGTAATTCCGTCTATACATACTTTATATCCTCTTGCTTGCGCAAATGTTTTAGCAAGTTGATAAGCTTTGATATCGCTGAAAATATCCATCAGTTGTAGCTCTAAAACAACGCTTGATCGCATTGAAGCATTTATATTATCATCAAAATACATGAAATCATCGGAGAGAATTGTTGAAACATTTATGTTAATGCTGAAGTTACCTAGCAAAGATCCATCATCATGACGGCTAACAGTTTGCAACACTCTTCTGTCCAGCGTTTCGCTCAATGCCCAAAACAGCCAAGGATTAGAAGTTAAGTCAACATCAGGCAACAGCATTTCACGCAAATCCGGAATAGAAACATATACTTCATCATATACTCGTTGCGGAACGGATTTTCCGATAATTGCGCAAACGGCTTGACGGCGTATAAAACTGGAAAAGTCCGCTACCGATAATATTTTTTGAACCTTTGCCAGCATTTCCGGACTCAGTTCTTTTTTTAGGTGTCTTTTGTAGATGGCGTTATGAGCTTGTTCACGTTGTTCGGAGGTGTTAGCTGAAGATGTTTTATTTGCAATAACGGGAATTGAAACGGCTTTTTTGAAGTCTTCGGTTTGTGATAATAAATCGTAGAATTGAGCAATCCCGGTCTTTTGCATATCAGTATCATTTTGTAATGAAAATTTTAATTTTACCAAACATGATAAAATTTCATCTTTATGGATTGTATTAAAAACAATTACGGCATTATCATTATTAAGATAAAATACCTTTGAATTGTCACCCAAAGGCGCGAAAGCATCGGCAACAATTTGTTGTAATACGCTGTTAAGTGGTTGATTTTGCAGTTTATACAGTCGCAATAAAAGAGCTGAATACGGAGCTTTACTCTTTGTAATTTGATTAATATAATCAAAGAGCAATTTACTTTTACGATTTTCGTTATGTTCAATAAAAGGATTATCAGTCATTAATTTCCCAGTAACTTCTCCAAAATATCCTTATGCTTGCATTCATTTCTGTATTCTCCTGCAATCAGGCGTTTTCTCTTTAGACAATCTGTTGCATTGCATTCATTACTGCTAGGGCAAAGTTTTCTTATTGTTGCAATTTCTAAGGCATCAATATACGGACCTTGAAAATTTCTGATTCCGTACTTTATTCCCCAACGTATTGCCTGAGCATCTTTACATTTTGCTAAGATTAAGTTATCTGCTCCAAATTTTGCAACAAAATCACTAAAATTCTTATCATCAAAATCAAATTCCATCATCGGATCCCAAAATATTTTTATCATATCAGGAGACAGATTGAGAATATTCAACATGTGCAACATCTGCGGTGTCATTCCATCTATTAGGATTATATGACCGTCTTGTTGCAGTTCTTTTTTCGCTTCAAAATAAAGGTTAATATTATTAAAAACATCAACCATCTGAACTTCTATGATTAATTTCTGTTTTGGTTTTAAGAAATTATTTTTAAGATTTTTAAATTCTTCAGAAAAGATGGAGGATAAATTAAGGTTCAACCCTATTATATCAGGAAAGGTTTTAATGGAAGACAACATAAAAGATAAGATGGTTTTTTTATCTAAAGCTTGTGTAAGATACAAAAAAAGCCATTTATTTGCTGTCAAATCAATAGTTTTGTCATATTTGGAACTTAAATCTTTCACCGCAACAAAAAATTCTTGAAACAGTAGTTTAAATTTATCAACCCCGTCTAATTTGATTATGCTTTGATGTTTTATGATTTCTGCAACATTTATGTTATCCAAATGTTCTATAACACTATCTATTTGCGCAGCATTTATCGGGAATTTTGATGGCAAAGAACTATTGTTACCCCACACGGCCAAATCTTCAATTTTTTGTTTAAAAACATCAAATTCATCCGGAAAATCGTAAGTCTTTATAAGCTGTTTTTCATCATGAGCCATCAATAAAGGATCTTCAATCAATCCTATTTTTAGTTTGTTAAAAGAATTATCAATGACTTGTTGAGAAATGTTTTTTCCTAAAATAACAAAGTCATTGTTACTTAGTATATATAATCTTCCTTCCGCCGATGCAGAAATATCATCAAAAAGCTTTGCTAAAATCTTAACAAAAGCTGGATGTCTTTTTTGCGGTTTAAGCTTTGATACCTCAATGTACAATGCTGTATAAGCGGATTTGTTTCGTTCAATCCGTTCTAATAAATCCAATAAATTCTTTTCTGTAGCCATGTTATCCGGCAAAGTCATAAAAGTGTTCCATAATTGAATATTGCATTTGCTATCATAAACTCAGTTTAATTTTATAGCAAGAAAATATACTGTGTTTTCCTCGCCAAAATAGTATATGCGATAACATTTAATATTTATCTTGACAAATTTCATTAAAAAGGATATCAAACGACTCAACGAGCGGAATATTATCCGTTCAACCTGTCCAAGACTGCAGGTGGTCGTATGAGAAATGAGGGCTTTTGCCTGATAATATCAGCCATCTTAAATATCCTGCATAGACGGAGTAAGTGAGATTTTTTAAATCAATTTTTTCTCCTGGGCAGAATTAGGTCCCGTCAAGGGTTGTTTGGGAGAAGATAAACTTTCTTCCCTATCTCAAGTCTTGGCGGATTTGTTAAGAAAAGCATATCCCGAATTTTGGTGTATGCAAAAAATGGAGACAACAAGTGAACCGCGAAGAAAAATCACAATTACTCAGTGAGCTTAACGAGCTGTTCTCAAATTCTGAAATCGTTGTAGTATCTCACTACAAAGGTCTGACAGTTGAGGAAGTTTCTGAATTAAGAAACAATATTCGTAAAGCCGGAGCTGGGTTCAGAGTTACTAAAAACCGGATTACTCGTCTTGCTCTTAAAGGTACCAAGTTTGAAGAGTTGGCTGATTTGTTTGTTGGGCCGACAGCAATTGCTTTTGCCAATGATCCGATCTCAGCTTGTAAAGCTTGTGTAGAATTTGCTAAAACTAATGAAAAATTAGTTGTATTAGGCGGTGCAATGGGAACAGGTGTTCTCTCTATCGCTGACATCAATAAATTGGCAACCATTCCGTCTTTGGACGAATTGCGTGCCAAAATCATTGGTTTGTTGCAAGCTCCTGGTGCTCAACTTGCTCGTGTTACCAAGGCTTACAGCGAAAAAGAAGCAGAGTAATTTTTAGTTTTTGTTTTAATTTATTTATTGGAGAAAAAATATGGCCGATTTAGCCAAATTAGTTGATGAATTGTCAGCTTTAACAGTTATGGAAGCTGCTGACTTATCTAAAATGTTAGAAGAAAAATGGGGCGTTTCTGCCGCTGCTGCTGTTGCTGTAGCTGCTGGTGGAGCTGCCGCTGGTGCCGCTGCTGCTGAAGAAAAAGATGAATTTGATGTTATTCTTGCTGAAGCAGGCGCAAACAAAATTAACGTAATTAAAGAAGTTCGTGCTATTACCGGTTTGGGTCTCAAAGAAGCTAAAGACCTCGTTGATGGTGCTCCAAAAACCATTAAAGAAGGCGTAGCTAAGGCTGAAGCTGAAGAAATGAAGAAGAAACTTGAAGAAGCTGGTGCTAAAGTTGAACTCAAGTAATTTGAAATAATCTGTAATCTAACGATTTTTTCAAAAAAAGAAAGAGCTGAAAATTAAGGTGGAATTCCACTAAGGTTTTCAGCTCTTTTTATTATGTAATAAAATGGTGCAAAAAAATATCGTAAAAAATTATCGATTACCGATAATCGATAATTTGGGGTTAATAAAGATATGACAAAAAAATGATTTTTTTTGCGAAAAAGAGTTGCAAATTTTGTATAGATATGGTAATATTTTTTCAAAAATAATTATTATGTTGTTATTAAAATTTTAATATTATGAAAAAAAATTTCGTTATTCTTGTCGACTGGGATGGGAATATGGCAGATTCAAACAGAACCAAGGATGTAAAGCTCAATCCATTTTGCGAGCAAGAGTTTGGAAAAATTCCGGCGTGGGCAAAATTACCAACCGTCATTCATCGAGAACTGCACGGACGCCCAATGGGAGAAATATTTCAGAAGATATCTCTTGAGGTATATAAAAAAGAGATATCATATAAAAAAGGTGTTATTATAACTGAAAGATTAAATAAATTTATTAAATCTTTCTATATAACAAGACCACTTTTTCCCGGAGCTTGTGAATTTTATAAGCGCCTTAAAGACATGGGGTATCCTATATATATTCTCACAGGAATGGAACCCTATATGATAGAGGCTGCTTTGGAATATCATCATATAACTGATATCTTTGATGGCATCTATGGAGCGCCGGCAACAAAAGAACAGAATATTGTTGAAATTCTTAAAAAGCATCCAGGAGCAAGAATTGTAGCATCAGGTGATGCGATGTCAGAGTACCGCGCCACAATGGCTTACCCTGATACAATTTTCCTCGCGTTTGATCTGGAAAATAGAACGAAGCGTGTTTTTCCTGATGATGTAAAGGTTTATACCTCATACAACGAAGAGGTTTGGAACGATCTTATGGAGAAAATGTCTATCTGAGAGTTATGAAAGAGTACCTTGTCGGGTACTCTTTTGTATTTTAAAAGTTGACCGTTTTGTTCTTATGAATTAATCTTTACAAGATTTATAAAGTAATAAGAGAGTAAAATGGCAAAGACAGGTCTGGTATTAGAAGGTGGAGCTAAACGCGGTATTTATACTGCCGGTGTGTTAGATGTTTTTATGGAAAATGGTATAAAATTTGATGCCGTTGTCGGGGTTTCTGCCGGTGCTATCCACGGTTGTTCATATGTTTCCGAACAAGTAGGACGAGGGATCCGCTATAATCTGAAATATAATGATAATTATAAATTTATGAGTTTACGTTCGTGGTTGTTAACCGGTAACGTTGTTGATACTCAATTTGCATACCATGATCTTCCTGAAAGACTTGATATTTATGATAACCAAACATTTATGAACTCTGATACTAAATTTTATGTAACCGTATCTAATCTTGAAACCGGAAAGGCAGAGTATATTCATTGTAAAGATATGTTTGCTGATATTGACTATTTACGCGCTTCCGCCTCAATGCCATTTGCTTCGCATATTGTAAAACTTGACGGTAAAAAATATCTTGATGGCGGAATTGCTGATAGTATTCCCCTTCAGGCCATAAGAAATTTAGGATATACTAAAAATATTGTTATTGCTACTCGTCCACAGGGATATCGCAAAAAAGCATTTAAACACAAATGGCTGGCAAAATTAGTTTATGGTAAGTATCCAAATTTTATTAATGCGATGATAAATCGTCATGTTATGTACAATCAAGAGCTGGAAGATATTGAAGCCGAAAGCGCAAAAGGAAATATAATCCTGATTCGCCCTAGCCGATATATAAACATTTCCAAAATGGAAACCAACCCTGATGTCATAAAGCAAATGTATGAACTCGGACGTCAAGATGCTCTAAAAGTTATAGATAACGTAAAAGAATTTTTGCGCTAATTTATCTGATTGCACCTACATGTAGCTTTATTAATACTTCAATAGCATTAATATCCTTTTCGGACATCGCATACAGAGGTATTGAAAATGCCCCGAATTCACTTTTAGAAGTTAGCCTTTGCATAAAGTTATATTTGTATTTTGGCATAGGTTTAGTATAGATTTTTAGAATTTCTTTAGCAAATAAGCCATCCAATGTGATTTTTTTTACTGCAACAACATTGTTCCATTTGATTGGTAAAGCTCTGTCAATCTTAATCCCTAAGGGAGTGATTATTGCCAATTTTTGTGGAACTAAAAATACAAACAAAGCGCAAATTACTGAAATTACACAGCTTCCTATAGCAAAGCAATACACAAATTTATAATTAGGGAATATTGTCAGTGTAAAAAATACCGCCAGCAAAAATAAAAACAAATTGAATAACAGATATATACCTAATTTAGTTCTATTATAATAGAAGGTCTGAATTGGTCTGGCCATGATTACCTCCATTTTATGTAAAATTAAAAATAACCTGTTTATACCAACAAGTAATTATACCTTTTTTAAAGGACAAGAGCAATTAGAAAACAATATTTATTCTCACATCTGTTGATATAACAGTAAGTTGTAATTTCAGCTTATTTTAATTGAGTTTTATATAGAGCAGAATATATGCCATTGTCTTTATTGACCAGTTCATCATGAGATCCTGTTTCAACAATTTCACCATAGTTTATTACAACAATTTTGTCCGCATGTCTGACTGTTGAAAGCCGGTGCGCAATAATGAATACGGTTCGGTCTTGCATTAGGTTATTAACCGCCTCTTGCACAACCGCCTCAGATTTGTTGTCAAGAGCGGAAGTCGCTTCATCTAAAATTACAATCGGTGCGTTTTTCAAAAAGGCACGTGCAATTGCAATACGTTGTTTTTGTCCGCCTGAAAGCAAAACACCTCGCTCACCGATAGGTGTATCTAGCCCTTTTTCAAGTGTTTTTACAAATTCCTCCAAACAAGCTCCTTTGATTGCTTTTTCCAAATCTTTAGGAGAAGCTTTTTCGTTTCCGATCATAATGTTGTCGCGAATGGTGCCGGCAAACAAAAAATTATCTTGAAAAACGATAGCAATCTTATCGCGCAAAGAGTTTAATTCATAATCTCTGATATCTGTACCATCAATAGTAACGGCGCCGGACTTTACATCATAAAAACGCGGAAGCAGATTCACGAATGTTGTTTTTCCGCCTCCGGAATTTCCGACTAATGCAATTGTTTTCCCGACCGGAATTGTGAGGTTTATGTTTTTTAATACCGGTTTATTTTTTACATACTCAAAACAAACATTTTTAAATTCTATTTCTTTTTTTATTTCTTTTAGGGGTTTTGTTTTTGGTCTGTTGACAATTGCCGGAACTCTGTTCATCAAATTAAATACGGCTTCCATTGCCAATAAAGACATTTGCACCGCATTAAAATTATTACCGATACTTTTTATCGGATTATAAAGCATAATTAAAGCAGTAATAAATGATACAAAATTACCGGCAGTTATTTGATGAGTCACAATCAAGTAGCTTCCCAGCCAAATTACCGCAGCAATACCTAAAGATACCACAAAATGCATAATAGGAGAGAGCATTCCTGTACGCTGGATCATTTTTATTCCTAATTTAAAAAGTGAGCGTAAGGTTTCCTTAAATTTGGCAAGTTGATGTTCATATAAATTGTATGATGATATGATACGATTACCGTTGTAGGTTTCATTAAAATGTGTCATTACCGCAGCACTGGAAAATATATTTTTATCAAAAAGTTGTTTCAGTCTGCGCCTTAAGGTCGTAAGAGGATACAACGCTCCCAACAACACAATAACTGCTACGATAGCTAATTGCCAAGAATTATAAAACAACACACCGATTAACGATAATGAGGAAAAAACTCTGGTCGTAAATAACTTCAAATTTGCAAGTAATCCGTTACATGCCACATCAACATTATTATTAAAACGGAATTGAATGTCACCGGAATTGGATCTGTCAAAGAAACTTGCATCATAATGCATTAATTTATAGTACAAATCTATTTTAACATCATTGGCTATTTTTCTGCCAACCCAAGTGTTAAGATAGGTCGCCGTATAGTTTAATAAACTTTGCAATACACTGAATATAATTATCAAAATAGGAATATATGCGGTTGAAGATGAACTTTTTTCAACCATCACAATATCCATATAAGGCTTTAAAGACCAAGCAATAACCGCATCCATGGAGCCAATCGGTATTGTAATCAACACGGCTATCAGTGCGCGAAAAGTGTACGGCTTTACGTATGGATAAATTTTAAGATAATTACTTACAATATATGTAGATTTAATTTTTTCTATCAGTCTTTTGAACATTTAAGCATATATCCATAAATTAATAACATATAATATCACGGCGGCATATATTCCGGCAAAAACATCATCTAGCATTACGCCCCAAGCATTTCTGACTTTTTTATCAGCCCATTTAGCCGGTTGAGGCTTTGTAATATCAAAAAGTCTGAATAGCATGAACCCCAACAAATACAAGATTGTTGCGTGAGCGTTATATTGGAGTTCATCTGCAAGAGGTAAAAAAGTTAATAATTGCCCGACAACTTCATCAATTACCACAAAAGACGGATCATGTTTACTGGTTTTGAGGACAATGCTTATGGCCCATGTACCTATAATAAAACAGACAACGCACCCTATTGCGATTCCGTATATCCCGAAATAATAAGCCAAAACAAAAGCCAACGGAATGGTGGCTAAAGAACCGATTGTCCCCGGTGCAAGCGGAGCAAGTCCGCTTCCGAAAAATGTTGCGATTCCAAAAGCTATTTTATTTTTCACAGTCATAATTAAAATTCCTGATTAGTAACTGACATTAGTATATACTTCCAAAATATATAATGCTAAAAAAGATTGCTTTATCAACATTACTTTTTATTTTTCAGAGTTTGTTCAATACCATAATTCAGATTTCTTTTTTGAACATCAATATTATAATTTTCAGAGAAAGTTTCGTATGCTTTGTCTGACAATTCTTTGCATAGCTTAGGATTTTTAATCATATAAGAGAGCTTTTCCGCCAGTTGATCTGCATTTTCTATATCAAAAACCAATCCGCAATTTTTGTGAGCTATCACTTCCATCATCCCCGGGCAAGAACTGACAACGGCCGGTTTAGCGTATGCTAATCCTTCCAATAAAGTTAAAGGTTGCCCTTCTGAACGAGAAGGAAGGCATAATATGTCTATATCACTGAAAAATTTATTTTTATCTTTAATCCATCCTATAAATTTAATATTATTTTCAAGTCCGTTTAAAGATACAAATTGTTTATATTTTTCCATCAAAGATCCTTCTCCTGCAATAATTAAACAGAACGGGACATCTTGATTCTTAAGTTTGCAACATGCTTCTAACAATACATCGCAACCTTTTACGGTTTCCAGTCGTCCCAAAAAACCGATGGTAACGGGCTTGTGAAGTTTGTATTGCATCTTATCGTTTGGGCATGGAACAGAGTGAGGGCAATCAAATACTTTTTCGGCAGGAATGCCAAAATCATTTATCAGATTGTTTCTTAAGTATTGGGTGATTGCATACATTCCGTCTAATTTATAAAATAGTTTATTTCTGGCATTATGTGTTGTTGCCATGATTATCGGAAAAGGTCTTATAAATAATTTCAGTAGTCTGGAAGCGCCAAAATGTATAGCTCTGTTACCTTGTAAGCATAAAATATCGGGTTTAAAAGTTTTGATAGCTTTTATGATTCGTAGCCAAGCATAAGGATTCCATATACATGCAGTTGTTGTAAATAACGGAATATTTTTATCTTTCTTGAATTCTGCTATATATGGCGAATTTTTATGGCACAAAACGGCAGAAGTATAGCCCATTTCAGAAAATGTACGTGTATAATGAACAAAAGAATATTCCAGTCCGCCTTGTCCGGCTCCCAGCATAACATTTAAAATCTTCATTTTTAGTTCCTTATCAATCTGCAAACATAGAGAAAGATTAATCTATAGACATCATTTTGGCAAGAACAAAAGAGATATTTTGAATTTTATATTCATATAAATAATTAATTATGTTTCTAAAAATAAAAAAAGTGCTTGAGAAATATTTTTTTTGTGATAAAAGGAAATCCGACATACGGAATGTAGTTCAGCCTGGTAGAACGCTTCGTTCGGGACGAAGAGGTCGCTGGTTCGAGTCCAGTCATTCCGACCACATTTGACAGCTAGGAGTTTTCAAGAGCAAATTAAACGGCTCAGATAAGGAAATCCTAGCTTTTTTGTTATCTAAGACACAGTTCGAAACTAAAAGCCTTAAAAACTGATTTTTAGCAAGAGGTTTCGAACTTGTGAATATTTCTTTGGCATTTCCGGCTAGTTCAATAAGGGCTTCTGCTATATCTGCTATTTCTGTATCCATTGTACTATATCTTATTATACTTTCCTTTATGCCGGCTTCCTCTTCCTTCATCATTCTTACCTTACGCTCATATATATCTTCTCCTATGCGCCCTCCTATATACAAATCCA